>JAQTNG010000061.1 GCA_028714015.1 Elusimicrobiota bacterium
ACGGCTACCTCAAGCCCCGCGTGCAGGACGACGCCCGCCGAGGCAACCGAGACCAGACGCCGCAGCTCCAGAGCGGCCGCGGCGAAGACCTCGTCCTGCGCGCCAAGTAAAACGGGCCCTGGCGTAGAGGGCGTAGGCCGCGTTTTATTTGTGGGTCAGGAGGTTGATGATCCCCATCGTAATCAGGGCGCCGCCGACTCCTAATATCACCGCGCAGCCGCCTTCCAGATTTTCCCCGACGCCGCGGCGCTGAAGCTTTTTTCCAAGGAATAGACCGAGCGACCCGAACACGATGAACGCCGCAATCATCGCCAAAAAAAATAGAACTCCGCTCATCATGTCGATTCCTTCCCTGCGTCGTCCGGCGCCTTTAGAGCGCCATGTTGCTATTAGTATGAGTTTTAGTGAAGAGAATCAACGGCCATGACGGAATATGCGTTTAAAGCGCTTTCCAGCCAATTCCGGCGATTGAGACATGTTTCCGGGCTCTAAGTAAAAAAACAGTAACGGAGGGTCATTTCCTTGACAAAAATTGGGGACAGGGCTACACTGCCTCAGGCGCAGAAATACCGATTTTTTGGGCGGTTTTAGGACCCCTGCAGGATGGAGCTAAGTATGGACACGAAAAAAGATTCCGCGGTCTCCGGCGTCCCGACCTTCAAGGTTGCGCGCGTCGGCAACGACCGCAAGCGCAAGGGCGGCGGACTCTCCTTCCTTCGGGGCGGGGGCACGCGCGGCGTCTGGAGCGGGGTTTCCGGCGGATCCGGGGCGGGCGGCGCGGCGGTGAACGCTCTCGGCATGAGCTTTTCCAAAGTGATGTTGACGATCATGCTGACCGCGGGGATCGGTTCCGCCGCCGTTTACATGGGCGCGCGAAGCGCGGCGAACGTCGGTTCTTCCCAGGCGAAAAAGCCGGTGATTTTCTCGCATGACAAGGACGACATCAAGCTCGAGGGCGACACGTCCAATCTCCCATCCACCGCCAACACCATCCCGAATTCGCTCGGCTACCTCACCGGAAGCAAAGACGGCCTGACGCCGGAAGAGCGCGCCAAGAAGGAGGCCGATGCGGCCGCGGCGGCGGAGGCTCAGCGCATCGCCGACGAAGAGGCGGCCAAGAAAGCCGAGAAGGACAACCTGGCGGGCAAGCCCGCCGTGGATCCGGCGGCCCTGCTGGCGTCGGCCCAGGCCGACGGCGGCAAGGGCGGCAAGGGCAGCGCGTTCGGCAAGAAGTTCGGCTCGCTCAGCTCGAGCATGGGCGGCGGCTCGTCCTTGTCCGGCGGCGCCGGCCTGTCGGGCGGCGTGAACCGCCAGTTCGGCTCGTCGGGGTCCATCAGCAAGGGCGCCAGCGGCCAGCTGTCGGCGATGAAGGGCACCTCTCGGCCGTCTTACTCCAAGGCGGGCGGGGCCCGGCTCGCGGCGAGCAACACGAAGGGGTTCGCGCGCAAGCAGCTGGCCAACGCGAACGCCTATTCGCGGCGCGGCTCGGCGGCGAGCAAGGGCGAGACCGCCTCGTCCGACGCGGGGACCGCTTTCGACAACAACCCGGGCGCCGGCAACGTGATCAGCGGACCCGGAGTCGGCAACGGCGCGAGGCCGGCCAGCGCCGGCGACAACACTCCCAATCCCGGCTCCTCTAGCGGCAACGGCTCGCCGACCGGCGGGGGGCCGGTCGACTGCGGAGCGAACATGTACCAGACCGCGGACGGCACCTGCGCTCTTATTCCGACGAACAACGGTAAGGATGCGAAGCCGATGCTGACCCTGATGGCGAATATCATGATGGGCTGTCTTCTGTTGATCGGAGTCATAGCGGCCATCGCTATCGCGCTGGATTCCACGGTCTACGGTGCGGCGATCTCCGGTATCGTCAAGACTGCAATCCTTGCCTTGGGAGTTATCGTTACCGGTTTGGGCGTCGCGATAATGGCTATGGGCGACTATGTCACCGGCGGTCTTGGCACTTTGATCGGCGGAATCGTGTCGTATATGGCATACATGCCGGTGGGGCTGACTGGTGGCCAAGCTATGGTGGCCGGGTTCGGCGGTGCGGCGCTTTCAATGGTGGGGAAGATGCTGGATGCGGGCAATCATAAGGACAAGGCTCCGGTCGCCGCGCAGCAATAATTCTGGGAGATCATAGTCATGGCTAATAACGAGGACGTCAACCAGGCCAATCAAGGGGCGCCGGCGGCGGATATCCCGGACCTCAAGAAGAAGGAGAAGGAGCGCAAGAAGGCGGGCGCGAGCTGGAGCGGCGCCAAGCCGGGCGGCGGTTCTTTCTCCGGAGCCACCGGAGGCACGGTCGCGCGCGCGGCGGCGAGCGCGGCGAGCTCCGCGGGGGGCGTGGCGGCGGCCGGAGCGGCTGAATCGGCCGGGGCGGGCTGGCTTTCCGCGATGATCGCGAGGCTGACGGCGACGGTTCTCGGCAAGGCGATCCTGGCGGCGGGCGTGGCGATGATCGTGGGGGGCGCGGGCCTGGTGGGCTATTCCCTGCTCAACGGCGGCGCGGGCGGGGCCGGCGGCGTCGGCGACCTGGGCGCGATCTCTTCTTCGATGAAGGTTCACACCGAGGGCGGTGACCGCACGGGCTACATCGCGAGCAACGGCGAGATCATGTTCGATCCGATCAAGGCGGCCGCGGCCAAGAAGGCGGAGGCCGAGAAGGCGCCCGAGGACAAGGCGGCGGGAGATGCGGTTCCTCCGGAGCAGGCCGCGGACGCGGCCGGAAACGGCTCCGGCTTCAACCGGCCCGGCCTCGAGCACAACATGAGCGGGACCAAGCTGTCCTCGAGCCTCGGCGGCGGCTTCGGCGGCAAGAACATCTTCGCGGGCAACAGCGGGGCCCCGAAGTTCGACGCTTCCATGTCCAAGTCCGCCATCAAGGCCGGCGAGAAGGGACGCCTCTCCGCCTCGCGCAACGCGAGGACGGGGCGCACGGTCACGGGCGGCAAAGGCAAGTCGATGAAGGCGAACAAGGCTTTCGGGCAGCTGAAGATCGCGAAGGGGATGTCGGCCCTCGGCGCCGGCGCGAGCGGCGCGGAAGGCGCGCGCTCGACGGCTTCCAACGCCTTCGACGGAACGCAGGGCGCGGGCAACGTCGTAGGCGGGCCGGCCGCTCCGACGGGCGCCGTGGATTCCCCCAGCACCCCCAACGGCGCGCCCGACATGACGGCGCCGACCGTGGCGGATCCCACCGCCGGCCTGCTGGACGCGGTCAACGCGCAGGCGCTCTCGGCGATCGCGGCGATGGCCAAGGCCGCCGGCGAGATGAAGAAGAAAGCGGCGCAGATGAGGATGTACGGCTACGCCCTCATCGTCGTCGGCATCGCCTTGATCGCGGCCGGCTGCACGATATGGACCGCGTGGTGCATCCCGCTCGGCATCATGATCGCCGGCGTCGGCTACATGCTCGTCGACATGGCCGGTACGATGGACAAGCAGGCCGACATGATGAAGGCCCAGGCCGAATCGATGAGCCAGGCCTTGGCGGCGCGCACGAGCGACACCAAGCAGAATCAGATCAACCAGTACTGCATCGACCAGGCCTACCAGAACGGCACCGACCCGAAGAATTGCAACCCGCCCGATACCGTGACCGAAAACACCCAGGTCCTCAGGAACGACGACGCCGCGGTCCAGAGGCACCGGAGCATGGTCAATGAGACCGGCCGGGTCGAAGGGGTCAACGGAAAACCGACGGGGCAGTGAGGCGGAATAAAGTTCGGTAAAAGAGCGTGCGTCGCATTGACAGCATAGAGGGTACGCACTACACTATCGTGTCGTAAGAAAACGAGAAAAATATGTCAACTTTCCTCGACAAGAACAAGAAAAAGAGCGCCTTGGCGGCCTTGCTTTTGTTCCTCAGGACGCGCAAGACGGTGACCGCGCTGCTCCTGCTGGTGGCATTGGCTTCGTTCTTGTTCGTGAGCCCGTCCAACTTCATCCTCAGCTTCCCGGGCGGCGCCCGGGTGGCGGCGGGCGTGGCGTGGATGGCGGGGAAGGTCGGCGTGGATACCTCGAAGTGGGGCCTGGCCGGAGGCAAGCGCGATTACGGCGATCTGCTGGCGGCGTTCCACGCGGCCAAGGAAGGCGGCGGCAAGGCCGGGTGGGCGGCGTTCATGCGCGGCGGCGAGGCGGCCGAGGCGGGCAGGCTCGCCGCGGGCAGCTCCGGCTCGCTCGGCTTCGTGAAGGGCAACGCGAAGGATCTCGAGGCGGCGGGCGGCGACGGCGCGAACCTGCCGAAGCCCGGCTCGGTCGAGGGCGTCCTTAATCCCGACGACGCCAAGAACCGGGGCGAGGGCGAAGGCGTGGCCTTGTCGGAAGGCGACGTGTCCGGCGAGCGCGAGGGCCTGGTCAAGAGCGCGTTCGCGGGCGGCTTCGGCGGCGGCTCGGGCTTCGGCGCCGCGGGCGGCGAGGGCGGACTGTCGGGCGGCGCGTTCGCGAACTCGAACTTCTTCGGCAATGGCAGCGGCGGCGGCTTCGGCAGCGGCAAGAGCGCTTCGAGCGGCAAGCTCGGCGACGTCGTCAACGGCGGGCTCGAGGGGATCAAGGGCCAGACCGCCAAGGGCGTGCAGATTCAGGGCGCGGCCAAAGGCCAGCTCTCCGCCTCCAAGGCCTCCCAGATCAACGCCCGCACCTCCAGAGGCTTGGTCGGCACGCACACGATCAGCGGCCAGCGCGCCTTCGTGCAGCTCGCCGCCGGACGCGGCCGGGCGGCGATCTCGGTGTCGCCCAACTGCACCCCGGGCTCCGGCTGCCCCGGCGAATTCGCGGCCACGAATACCGGCGCGGTGTACGACGGCAACACGATCACCGGCGACCGCACGGACATCCTGACGGCCCCGGAGATCGACGGCATCTCGAGCCCGAACCTGCCCGACACGGGCATGGCCGACCAATACGTCAAGGACGCCGAGAAGATGGACGCCGACGCGAAGAAGTGCCGCGAGCTCGACGACAAGTACGGACCGCAGGAGCTCGCCTTCGACAAGCAGCAGCAGGGCCTCTCCAATCAGTTCGACTCGATGGGCTGCGGCCAGGGCGGCTGCAGCAAGTCGAAGGCCAGGGCCTGCCAGCGAGTGGGCGATCAGATGAAGCAGCTGTGCCGCGACTCGATGACCGTCCGCTGCGCGCACATCCACGAATGCCCTTTGACCGCCTCAAACCAGTGCTCGCCGGCCGAATGCGACGGCGCCGCGCGCAATAAGACCAAGGTCGTCCAGATGAACGGAAAAGGCGAGGGAACCGGTCAGGACATCCGGACCACGACGATGGACCAGGGCGAGGAGAGCGCCGGCTGCGTGGATTCCAAGCAGAACATCATATCGGCCCGCCAGTCCGCGCAGAACGCCGTCGACGAATACCGCGGCAACAGCTGCGAGGCCATGCGCGGGGACGTCACGCTCACGGGCAAGATCAAGTACCTCAATACCTGCTCGGGCCGCGAGAGCCAGGTCATCAAAACCTGCCAGAACTACGCGCAGTCTCTGTGCTCGAGCGCTCACACCTGCGGCAGCACCGAGTGCTCGGGCGAGACGGACCAGTGCGTCATCACGGATTTGAAGGGCATTGAAGAATTTATTCACAAATAAGCGGAACCCCCAGGAGAATTAATATGGATCAGCAACCGAAGATCCCGACCTTGAAGGACGCTCAGAAGCCCCAGGTGAAGATCAAGGGCATGGGCGCCGGCTTGACCCTCTTCGACCGCCTCAAGCAGTTCAAGAAGAAGGATCTGGCCTTCATCCTCGCCGGCCTGGGCACCTTGTTCATGGCCCCGCTGGCGGAGCACTTCATGATGGCTCCCGAGAACGGGGATTCCGCGCTTCAGAAGGGCTGGGGCGGCGGCAGCGGCTCGGGGAACACCCTCTTCGGCAGCGGCAGCAGCCCCTACGAGAGCGGCAACAACGGCATCGCCTCGGGCGGAGCCATCGGCGGCGCCGGCGACATCATCACTCCTCTCAACGTGCGCGACCCCAGCGCCCTCGTGATGGGCCCGGGTGCGGCGCAGCAGCCCCCGGCGGGCTCGGCGGCTCCGGCGACTCCTCCGCCCACCGCTCCGGCCGGTAACACGGAAGATTATAAGGACGCCCTCAAGGGCGCGGCGTCGCGCGCGGCCTCCGCGGCCGTGAAGCGGGCTCCTCTGCCCATTCCGAAGGTCGCTCTCGGCGGCTCGGGTCTTCGCGGCCTGGGCGCGGTCGGCGGCGGCTCCAGCGCCGGCTCCAGCCTCGGCCCCATCGGGCCGGCGGCCGGCAGCAACGGCGGCGGAGGGGGCAGCAGCCTCGGCCTCGTCCATGCCGCCCCCAACTACCGCGGCGCGGCCGGCCCCCGCGGCAACGGTCCGATGGGTCTTGACGGCACGAAGAAGGCGGGCGCCAACGCCGGCGACGCGTTCTCGCGCACGGGCAGCGCCATGGGCGGCCTGCAGCAGGCGGCCAGCGAGCAGATTCCCACCGGCGGCACCGGCTTCAACGGCGGCGGGCAGGGCGGCTCGGGCGCCAACGACAAGGCCCCCGGCGGCAGCGGCCCCGGCGGCAGCAAGAGCGTCGGCGAGTCCTTGGCCTTCATCGAGGCGAAGGAACGCATGATGGAGAATCTCAAGCTCGAGTTCGAGAAGCGCAAGCTCAAGGACCCCGAGCTCCTGCTCTACGGCATCCGCAACGACTCGCTCAAGGCCATGGCGTCCGAGATGACCAAGTCTTTGACCAAGGGCATCCTCGGCTTCATGGACCCGTCCGCGCCCGGCGCCAACGCCACCATTTCGTGCGACGGCATCCCGAAGATGCCTCTGTCGAGCGCGCAGGGCAATTTGTGCCCGACGGAGGCAGGCAAGCCCGTGTTCAACTGCTTCCAGAATTCGGGCAGCACTTGGCGCTGGATCCCGGCGGGGGGCGAAACCCATGCCGCTGCCTGCACCGTGACGAACGGCAAGGACGACGGCGTCGCCGGGAAGGCCGAGACCGCTCCGTCGAGCGCGGGCGGCGTGGTGGCGGGCATGCCCACCGGCGCGGGCGCTACGGCCGCGGCGAACCTGAAGGAGTTCTGCGACCTCCTGGACAAGGAGATCACGGCGCAGACCAAGGTCGCTTCGACCAGCTCGATCGCCCAGGAGAAGCTCTCCGCCGCCAACGCGATTCAGAAGGAAGTCGGCAAGATGGTCTCGAAGCGCGACGCGCTGTACGGGACCTCCACGGCCGATTCGTGCAAGGCCGAGAAGCTGCGCACCGACAAGTCGGTCTACGAGTATCAGGGCTCCGCGGTGGCCGGCCTCCTCGAGGAGGGCGGGCTGTTCACGAACGCGGGAATGCCGGCGCTGGTCAAGGCGGCGACCGACCCCAAGGGCAAGGTCAGCGACGGCGCGATCACGGCGGCGCGTGAGAAATACGGCAAGGCGATGGAACTGCTCCAGAAGGCGGACAACGTGAAGATCGACGGGACTCCCTTCGAGACCAAGCTGTTCGTCGACGGCGGCGGCACCTTCCAGCGGCTGATCGCGAACGCGAAGACGGCCAAGGACGGCATCGACAAGTACGCCGCGGACGAGCGGGAGCTTCTCGAGAAGAAGCTTAATCCGTTGATCCAGGGCGCGGAGTTCGCCGGTTTGAAGTCCGGCACTCCCAGCGTCCCCGAGGTCGTGAAGGTGAACGCCTCGTACGACGAGATGTCGAAGCGCGCGACGACCGCGGGGGTGAAGCCCGGGGACGGCGTTCCGGCGGAGGCCCCGAAGGACGCTCCGGCGGGTGCCGCGCCGGAGAAGCCCGACCCCAAGGCTGAGTACGACGCGGTCATCGCGGTCGTCAAGACCGCTCGCGAAGCCGTGGGCGAGAGCCCGACGGCGGGCGCGCTCGCGGCCGTGACCAAGATCGAGGAAGCGAAGAAGAAGGATCCCAAGTTCGAGCCGACCGAAGCGGACAAGAAGCCGATCAATGATGCCTGGAAAGCCTGGGCCGACATGCAGAAGAAGCAGGTCCAGGTGCTCAGCGACATCAGCGGCGGGCTGACGGACTTGAAGAAAGGCCCGGCGACGACGCCGCCCGCGGTGGCGGCGAACTAGGTCTTTAGGCCCAGGCGCGAAAATGCGCACGGAGATACAATAGGAAAAGCCTCATCGTAGGACCGGAGAAGCCATGAAACCCCTGAATCCCATCATGGCCGTCTTGGTGATCGCGTCCGTCGGGGCCTCGCCCCTTCGGACGCTCGCCGCTGACGGCGACAAGTCCGCCCCCGTGGCGGCGGCCGAGGACAAGAACCCGGTCAACGCGCTGGCCAAGATCCTGTCCGAGAACCCCGCGGCGCGCACGGACGCGGGCAAGCGCATCTCGGAATTCCTGCTCGATGCCGACTCCAACGGGAAGAGCTTCGTCGGCGAGGGCGTGGACACCAAGGCTCTCGGGGCCGTCGCGCGCGAATGGGGCGAATCGAAAGGAAGCGTCGGCAGCGTCGCCACGCTTTACTTCGTCGCGGGGCCCGGGCTGGCCGCGCCGGGCTGGGCGCTGAAGGACCCCGTTCTTTCGAAGACCTTCGTTTCCGGGATGAAGTGGGAAGGGCGCCTGCGCGTGGCGCTCGCCGACTGGACCGGGAAGAGCCAGATCGACAAAACGAAGGAAAAGTCCCAGGTCACGGCTTTCCTCGGAGACGCCGCGGCGAAAGCCGCGGCCGTGTTCTCCGACCCGCGCACGAAGGAGGAGATCGACCTCAGCGTCGCCCAAAACAACACCACGGCCCCGGTCGTGCCGGACACGCACCGCTCCGGGACGAGGCTCGACGGCGCCTCGCGCCAGTACACCTTGGACGATCTTTACCGGGACGGGGCGGTGGTTCAGGACGTGTCCGGCCCCGGCGACGCGGGCTCGCGCCGGATCTCGATGAAGATCTACACGAAGCGCCTGCCCCCGCCCGATGGCCGGATCGTCAACGAGATCGGCATCTTCGACATCAGCGACACGAACGACATTTACGGACAGCGCTTCCCGATCGACAGCGGCAAGCAGTCCTTCGCGCTCGACGACCGGACGGCGGGACATAAGAAGTACGAGTTGACCTTCGGCGCGGCGGATGCGAGCGGCAACCGGACCATTACCTTCGCGAGGCCGGACGAAGCGAAGAAGGGCGGCGGCGTGCCTTTGACGACCTCCGTGGCGGAGCTTTTCACCAAGCGCGCCGACCAGGCGGCGGCGATGGGCAATATCGTCAAGATCGGCGGGCAGGAGTTCTACACCTTGCCGCAGGGCGGCGCGAAGAGCGCCCTGGCGCTGTTCCCGAAATCCGTCATTGACGGCCGCGCAGGCGCGGGCACCGACCCCCGAGATCTCGCGCCCTCGCTCTATGCCGAAGTGGGCATGCGCGGCCCCGACGGCCGCAACCAGAACGTCGAGCCCGGCGCCAAGGGCGGTCCTCACCTGGGCACCGTCGGCGACAAGGAGTATCACCTCGTGTTCAACAAGGCTCTCGGCGTCTGGGAGGTCAAGGAGGGAGGCGGCGATCTGCCGGCTCCGCCCGCCAAGCCGACGACGGGCGACGGCGGGAGCACCGGCGGCGGCGCCAATCCGACGACGCCCGACGGCGGCATGTCCATCGCCGACCTCGAGACGCTCCTGCTCAAGAATCCGGGATGCACCAAGAACCCGGACGACACGAAGGACCTCGCGTCCGGGTTGAAGGGCCAGTACGGGGTCATCGCCTGCAGCGACCCGCGCGACGGCCTTCAGCAGATCGTCCTCGTTCCGAAGAGCGATCAGAATCCGGCCCAGCAGCTGAAGTACGGGAACGTCACGGGTTTCAAGCTCCTGCGCGCCCGGTTCTACGACCATTACCTGGTCCTTCAGTTCGACAAGCAGCAGCAATACCTCGACCTGCTCAAGCAGGACAAGGACGGCGACGGAAAGGAAACCGGCTTCGCCATGTCCGGCTTCGTCGCGGATAAGAACGCGTCGAAGTTCAGCGACGCGCTCGCGTTCGTGGACGCGCTCAAGAACTACATGGGCATCAAGACAGGGAGCCCGGACGCAGGGGCCTTCGCGGAAGTCCCCAAGCGCGTCGCGCAGGTCCTGGGCAGCAAGCCCTACAACCTGACGGGCGCGTTCGCCAAAGACGTGCTCGTGGTCGTCGCGACGTCGGGGGGGGATCCGTACAACATCTGGCCCAAGATCATTCCGCCGGGCGGCGACACCGTTCCCACCCCGAACCCGTACACGAGCCTCAGCGGGCCGGCCAACGCGATGGACGGGGCCGTGAGCTCGTCGGACACGGCGTTCCCGCCGAAGATCGAGCTGGCCGAGTCGCGCACGGCGAAGGCCGTCAAGCTCCAGACCGACATCGCCCTGTACGAGAGCGAGGACGGGCCGAAAAAGTACTTCGTGATGTTCCGGTACAACTCGCTCGACCCGAAGGTCCCGACCGAGCCCAACGGCGAAAAGGTCGTCAAGCCTTTCCGCCAGAAGGCGTTCGAGGTGTTCAGCTCGTCGAACCCCTATCCCGGGGCCGGCCTCCAGATGCAGGGCCTGATCGGCGGCACGGTGGTCAAGGACCGCGTGGCCTCGGGCTACCGCTTCATCGACAAGTCGACGAAGGAGAGGGGCGTGCTGGCCGTGTTCCAGAACAAGCAGGTCAGCGGCGACAACCAGAAGGACAAGGCCGACAACTGCGCCGGACCGGTCATCTGGTGGGGCCTCGCGGATCGCGACGCGGCCCTGAAGGTCTGCCAGGAAGACAAGTTCTGACCGCCGCAAGGCCTGGGACCTAGGGCCCATAAGGCCTAGGTCCCGGGCCTTCCTTTTTAGGGGGTCCGTAGGCCCTGACAGGAGGGCTCCCCTCTGCTACACTGAGGACAGGTCGCGCCCCTCATGAAACCCCTCGCGCGTCGTGCCGTCGCCTCGCTCGTCTGTGCCGCCATGCTCGCGGCGCAATGGCCCGCGCCGGCGTGGGCCGCGGCCGGCGCCGCCGAACCGAACCCCGCCGAGGCGATGAAGTACCTGCGCTCGCTCGGCGTGTACAAGGACGACGGCGACCCGCTGAAGACCTACCTGGGCTCCGACGAGAAGCTCACCCCTATAGGCCGGACCTTGTACCTCTCGCTGAAGACGCGCTACAACGCGTCGGAAGAGGTCGAGTCGATGCAGCCCATCTTCGAGCGCCTGCGCGGCAACGGGGCCTTCACCCCGGCACGGCAGGACGGCGCGGCGCGGGCCATGAAGATCTTCGTGGAGAAGTTCGGGGATTTGGCCTCGGCCCCGCCGGGCAGCGTCGAGGAGTCTTTCCGCATCGGCGGGCTGCGCGAGGCGGCGATGACCGGAGCCGCGATCGTCGACCCGCCGAAGGCTAACGCCTTCATGCAGGTCGAGGTCAAGGACGGGTTCGAGTTCCGGGACGCGGACGGCGTCGCGTTCAAGATGACCAAGAACCAGGTCACGACCTACAACCGCGAGCTGCAGAAGACCCAGCGGCAGATGAACCTGAACCGGCCGGCCGATGTGGCGGCCATTCCCGAGACCGGCCGCTACAACTACGAGATGCTCCAGTACAGCTACTGGCGCCTCAAGAATCAGGAGACGGAATACGTCAAGGCGACGCGCATCGACCGCATGATCGCGATCGCCGAGCTCCTGGGCAAGCAGTATCCGACGGACATGTGGTTCAACGACAAGACCCTCGAGGCCGACCTGATCCGCCAGGCCAAGGCGAAGACCTACGAGCACCGCGGCGAGACCTTCAGCGTCTTCGACATCGTGGAGGCCAAGTTCACGCAGCGACGCGCCTACATCGAGGGGGCGCAGGCCGCGGTCCTGCGCTTCGAGACGGACATGAACCGCTTCAAGACCTCCCCCACGATCACCGACTCGCAGGTGGCGACGATGTCGCTCGACGAGCAGAACGCCCTGCGCTGGCTCAGCCTGACCGTGCTCGAGACGCAGCTGTTCCACGTGAAAAATCAGCGCGAGCGCGTCGATCCCACCTCGCCCGACGCGCAGGCGATCATGAAGATCGTCGACGAGTCGGACATGACGCATGACCAGAAGGTGGCTTACAAGGAGCAGGGGCGCCGGATGAAGGATCGCCTCGACGAGCTCCGCAAGATTCTCGCCAAGACGCGCCAGGCCCTCAGCAACGCCGACTACGCGGGAAGCCTGGACTCGGTGCAGGCCGCGCTCGCCGCGACGCAGAAGGAGCTCGGCGACCTGTCGGTGGACTATGCGATCTATCTTGAGGCCCCGTCCACCGCGTTCCTCGCGAAGAGCCAGGCCTCGTACAGCTACCGCGGCTTCAACCCGATCAAGCATCTCTACAACGGCGTCTCGACCACCTTGCGCGGCGCCTACAAGATGACGCCGTGGGGGACGAAGTACGAAGAGAACATGAAGGCGATCGACGGGTGGGTCGAGAAGGACCCGAAGACCGGAAAGGACATAGTGGTGCCGAGCATGTCCAAGACCTACACCGGCATCGCGGCTTTGGTCTCGGGCGGCGACTTCGCCGAGGCTCGCCGCCGGGTCATGGCGATGAACCCGAAGGCGGCCGAATACGCGATGAGCGGCACGGCCGGCGGCGAAGCCTCGAAGGTCAACGACGCGCTGCGCATCAGCTCCTCGCTGAAGGCCTCGCACGACCGCATCAGCGCGGTGACCGAGACCAACAAGACGCTCGACGCGGCGTCGTCGTTCGTGACCTGGACGATCAGCATCGCTCTGCTGGCGCCGCTCGCGCGCGCCACGCTCAACGGCGTCGGCAAGCTCAGCGGCGTGGGCGCCGGCATGATCAACGAGGGGCTCGCGGCGGGCGGAGCGCGGGGCCTGGCCATGCGCGCCGTCGGGCGCACGCTCATCGTGGTCGGCGAGATCGCCAAGCACAGCGCGGCGCGCCTCGAGTCGCTCGAGCCGGACGCGGGCCGCATCCGGGCCGTCGCCGGCGAGAACGCCGTCGCGCAGTACCTCGTGGCCAGCGGCGCGCGCGCGGCCAGCGTCGGGCTTCGCCAAGCGACCTTCACGGCCTTGTCCGGCGGCATCTCGGCCGGGTTCACGGTCGGCACCCACCTGTGGGACATCGCGACCAACCGGATCGGCGGCGTCAACATCGCGGGCTGGCAGGCCATCGAGCCCGGGCACACGATGTTCTCCGAGGACTGGGACGGCGCCGGCAAGGCCGCCTGGGCCGGCTTCAAGGGCGGGGCGTGGTGGGCCAACGAGTCCTTCCACCCGATGCTCGGCTACGTCGGCCTGCCCTCGACCGTTTTCGGCGGCACGCGGCTGGCCGGGGCCATGGACGTCCTCGGCACGCAAGGCGTGGTCGGCTCGGCGTCGACGGGCCTGCGCGTCCTGACCAACGGGACGGCGGCCGTCGAGGCCGCGGCGGCGCGCGGCGAGGTCGGGTTCCTCGAGAGGCTGACCGAGGCGAAGTGGTTCACGGGCGGGCCCGTGGCCGCCTTCGGCCTGAGCATGGCCGACAACGTGGCCAAGTACGCCCTGTTCAGCCAGGCCGCCGGCTTTATCGGCGAGAAGGCCTCCTTGTGGCTGGATACCTACGTCCCGATCACGGTGCCCTTCGTCGGCGTGATCAACCATCCCGAGGAGGACATCGAGCGCCGCATCAAGATGAGCAACCAGTCCGGCAAAGCCTGGCTCGAGTCCCCCGCGTGGCTGCTGATCCCGACCCACTCCGCTCACGGCGCGCGCGACGCGGGCCCGTACATGAACACGAAGGAGGGGATGCGCCAGTACGACGCGTCCGGCCGCACGAAGGAGTACGCGAACGCCCCCGTCGACACCAAGCTGAAGCTCGAGCCCGTCAAGCCTCCCGTGTCCCAGCGCCTGTTCGAGGCGCGCTTCTTCGGCGAGCGGCCCGCGTCCGAGTGGATCGTGACGAAGCAGGCGAAGGAGGCCGGCCAGCTCAAGGAAGTCACGCGCCTCGCCAACGAGGGCGGCATCGTCAATCCGCTCGAGCTGATGGCCGTGCGTGATCTCAATAGCGGCGACACCTTCCGGACTTTGCACGTCACCGAGGAGGTCCAGAAGACCGCCTACGAGGTCGCGACCGACGGGCTCGTCGCCCAGCCGAAGAACTCCCTGAAGGCCCTGTCGATCGAGCCCGGCAACACCGTCAAGGGCTGGGGCAAGATCACCCCCGAGATCCAGATCGAGATCGCCAAGGCCCTGTACCGCGCCGAGGTCAACCTGGGCCGCAAGCTTCCGCCGGATGTGAGCGCGAAGGTCCGGGAGGTGCTCAAAGACCACCTGCAGGCGAACCTCCCGATCGGCGAGGCCGGCAAGGTCCTGCGCGCCGCGATGGTGGCCCTGCCGGTCGACTCTCCGAAGCTCGACGCGGCTCAAAAGGAGGCCATCGAGGCCGTGCTCGCGTGGGAGAGCGCTCCGAGCAAGG
>JAQTNG010000062.1 GCA_028714015.1 Elusimicrobiota bacterium
TCACGTAGGACACGGGGCGAAGGTTCTTATGATAGACCGGGCCGTCCGCCTCGACCTTCGCCTCGCGCGTGAGCGCGCCGACCGTGATCGGCGTGCCGCCGCGCGCGATCAGGGGCAGGGCGCGCACGGCGTCGAGCGTGCGCCGCTTGTCCCGCGGCAGGCGCAGGCTGATCTCGACGGGCTCGAGCTCGTCGTCCATGTGCGCCAGGTCCAGGGTCTCCCCGGCGAGGCCGATGCGCGCGGCCGCCGCGACCGAGGCCGGGGCGATGCCGTTGAGCGTCGCCTTCTCCCGGTCCACGACAAGCCGGCTGAGCGGCTCGGGTGAGGGTACATAGGTGTCCACGTCGGTGATGTCCGGGGTCCGCTCCAGCAGGGACTTCAGGCGGCGGGCGAAATCGTCGCGCTTCGCGGCGTCCGGGCCGTAAACCTCGAAGACCAAGGTCGACAGCACGGGAGGGCCGGGCGGGACCTCGGCGACCTGGACGCGCGCGCCGTATTTCTTCGCGATCGCGGTGACGGCGGGCCGCACCCCGCGGGCGATCGCGTGGCTCTGCCGCCGATGGCCCTTCGGGGTCAGCTGGACGACGAGGTCGGCCTGATCGGGGTTCGTCCTCAGGAAGTAATGCCGCACGAGGCCGTTGAAGTTGTGCGGCGCGCCGACGCCGAGATACGAGATCACGCGCTGGGTTTCGGGAAGCGCCCGCAGGACTGCGGAAAGCTCTCCGGCCGCGGTCCGCGTCGCGGCCAATGACGAGCCCTCGGGCATGTTCAGCACGACCTCGAAGTCGTCCTTGTCGTCGAACGGAAGCATCTTGATGATGACGGCTTTAAACGGCACGAGCGCCGCGACGGCCAGAAGCATGAGCGCCGTCGCGGCGAGGTACCAGCCGCGCGCCTTCCCGTCGTCGAGCAGGCGTCCCATCACGCGGCGATAGAGGCGGTCGAGCGCGCCTTCTTCCGTGTGGCACTTCGCCGGATCCGGCTTCCAATAGGTGAGGATCTTCACGAACGCCCAGGGAGACACTGTGAAAGCGATGAAGGCCGAGAACAGCATCGCGAACGAGGCGCCGACCGGGATCGGGCGCATGTACGGGCCCATGAGGCCGCCGACGAAGGCCATCGGCAAAATCGCGGCGATCACGGCCCAGGTCGCGAGCAAAGTCGGGTTTCCGACCTCGTCGGTGGCGTCCACCGCGAGCTTCCACAGCGGGCGGCCGTCGCCCATCGCGAAGTGGCGGTGGATGTTCTCCACGACGACGATCGCGTCGTCGACGAGAATGCCGATCGAGAAAATGAGCGCGAACAGGGTGATCCGGTTGAGCGTGTAGCCCATCAGCCAATAGACGAGCAAGGTCAGCGCGAGCGTGACAGGCACCGCGATCAGCACGACCAGCGCCTCGCGCAGGCCGAGGGCGAGGGCCACGAGCGCGGTGACCGAGAGCGTGGCCAGCAGCATGTGGAACAAAAGCTCATCGGACTTGTGCTTCGCGGTCTCGCCGTAGTCGCGCGTGACCGTCACGGCCAGCGCGGCCGGCAGGGCCTTGCGCGCCTTCTCGACGCGGGCGAGCGCGGCGCGGGTGACCGCGGTGGCGTTGGCCCCGCGGCGCTTGGAGACCTGCAAGGTGACCGCGGCTTGGGGCGCCAAGGCGGCCGAGGACGCGCCGAGCGCGGCGCCGCCGAACACCGCGACCTCGCGCTCGTCCTCGTCGGGCCCGTCGACGACCTTCGCGACGTCGGACACGCGCACCGGCCTTCCGTCCGAGACGCCCAGGACGACGCCGCGCAGATCGTCGGCCGTGCGGATGAACGCGTCGGTCTCCACCTTGACGTCGCGGGAGCCCGCGTCCACGGTCCCCGCCGGCAGGCGCCGGTTCGAGGCCCGCAGGAGGCCCGCCAGGTCCAGAGGGGACAGGCGGCGGCGCGCCAGCGCCTCGGGATCGAAGAAGACGGACAGAAGGCGGCGGCGGCCGCCTATAATTTCGACGTCGGCCACGTTCTCGACGGTGGCCACGACGCGCCGAAGCTCGGCCGCGGCCCGGCGCAGGTCGAGGGGGCTTAAGCCCTCGCCCGTCAGCGTCAGGGCGAGGACCGGCACGTCGTCGATGGAGCGCGGCTTGATGAGAGGCTGGCCCGCGCCGGGAGGGAGCATGTCGAGGTTGGCGAAGGTCTTGGTGTAGACGCGCGTCATCGCGTCGTCGGGATTGGTGCCGACCTTGAAGCGCACGATGAAGAACGCGCCGTTGTTCTGCGCGGTCGCGTAGACGTACTCGACTCCCGGAATCTCCATGAGCCGGCGTTCGCCGACCGCGACGACGCGCTCCTCCACCTCGCGCGCGCTCGAGCCGGGCATGGGGACCATCACGTCGAACATCGGCACGTTGATCTGCGGCTCCTCCTCTCGGGGCAGGCGCATGGTCGCGAGCGCTCCGAGCGCGATCGCGCCGAGCACGATCAGCGCCGTCAGCTTGGAGCGCACGAAGGTCGCGGCCAGGCGTCCGGCGGGCCCGAGGGGGGCTTGAGGCGCGTTCATCGTGATTCCTCCAGGCTGCGGTTGAGCACGGCCACGGCGTCCGAGTCGAAGCGGCCTTGCGCGGCGCGCAGAGCCGCCCATTCGGAGCGCTGGCGGTAAACGGTCTCCAGGCGCGCTTCTTCCAGGCGTGCCACGGCGTCCTCGGCGCGCAGGACGTCGAGCACGCTTTGGCGGCCTTCGCGGTACAGGGGGCGCACCTGCTCGAGGGAGTCTCGCGCCCGGGCCAGGGCCTCGCGCAGCTCGGGGAGCGCGGCGCCCAGGCCTCGAAGCCCCGCGGCGCGGGCCAGGACCTCGCCGCGGGCCGCGTCGGCCGCGCCCGCTCCGGCGGCGGCGGCGGCGTTTTCGTCTGCCTCGGCGCGCGCGCTGCGCGAGGCGTACGCGGGGTCTCCGAAGAGCATGGTCGCGCGCACGCCCACGAGCCGGCTGGCCGCGCCGGAGTTCAGGCCGTCGGCGGCGGTATTCACCGCGGCGAAGGCGTCCACGGTCGGCAGGAGGCTTTGCCGCGCGCCGTCGCGGCGCACGCCCGCCGCCCGCGTGCGCAGGCCGGCCGCGCGCAGGTCGGGGCGGGAGGCCAGGGCCGCGGCGACGAGCGACTCATCGCTTTCGAGCGGCGGCGCCCAGTCGCTCAGGCTCCCCGCCGTCTCGGGCGCCGCGCCGCCGATCAGGACGCCGAGCTCGGAGCGGTACGCCTCGCGCTCGGCCGCGGCGCGGGCGCGCCAGGCCCTGAGCCCCGACAGGATGGCGAGCGCGGCCTGGTGATCGGAGCCGAGCACGAGCCCCTGCTTCTTGAGGCGCTCCGCGCTGTCCACGGCGGCGCGGGCGGTGGTCAGGCGTGCGTCGATCTCGGACAAAAGAGCCTTAGCCTTAAGATCGCGCAGGTAGGCGTCGGTCGTCCGCAGGCGCACGGCCTGGGCCGCGGCGCCGCCCATCGCGTCCGCCTCGTCCCCGGCGAGCGCGGCGAGCTTGCCCGCGCGCGTCAGCTCGAAGCCGGTGAACAAAGGCACGCCCAGCTCCAGGCTTCCGTGCACGGCGGTGCGGTAGCCGGGGTGGTTGAGCGTGTCGGGGTTGAAGTCGGGGGCGGTCACGGCGCGCCGCATCATCAGCTCGCCGAAGGCGTACAGCGGATCGTCGCTGCGCATGGCCGCGGCGCGGGCGCTCAGGCGCGGCCAGCGGCTCCAGAAAACCTCGCGGCCCGCGGCCTCGGCCTGGGTGCGGCGCGCCTTCGCCTCGGCGGCGGCGGGAGAACGGCCGACCGCCGCGTCGGCCGCGGCGGTCAGGTCCATCGCCGCGGCGGGCGCGGCGCTCAGGAGAAGAAGCAACGAGAATATTTTCATGGTGCGATACCCCTCAGCTAGTTGGATGCGGCCCGATCCAAAAGGATTCAGGGGATCGTCAATCAATATTTCGCAACGAAGCGGCCAGCGCGCGGCGCGCGGAGGCGGGGGGCTTGGAGGCCCGCTTGAGGGCGCGCAGGGTCCGGACGGTGCGCTCGAGGGTCGTCAGGAGGGATGCGCAGGAACGGCAGGCGGCGCGGTGGCGGGCTAGGAGCTTTCGTTCGGGTCCGGGCAGCTCGCGGTCCAGATAATCGAGCAGGAGCGCCACGCGGCGGCGGCAGGACAGCGTCTCGAGCTTCATCGCTTGGAGCCCTTCGCGGCGAAGGCGCGCTCGAACTCGTCGCGCAGGAACAGGCGTCCCCGGTGCAGGCGCGACTTCACCGCGGGCACGCTCAGCTTGAGGATCTTCGCCGTCTCGCCCGCGGAGAGGCCTTCGACGTCGCGCAAGGTCAGCACGAGGCGGTAATCCATGGGAAGCTTCGCGAGCGCGCCGGACACCTTCAGGGCGAGCTCCTTCTTGTTCGCGGCTTCCTCCGGGGTGGGGCTCCAGTCCCGGAACTGATGCGCCGGGGCGTCGTCGTGGTCGTGGGCCCGGTCCAGAAGCGGGACGAACGGTTCGCGGATCTTCTTGCGCCGGCGCATCAGGCACAGGTTCGAGGCGATCCGGTAAAGCCAGGTGCCCAGCTCCGAGTCGCCGCGAAAGGACTTCAGCTTCTTGAAGGCGGTCAGGAAGGTGTCCTGGTAGACGTCGTCGGCTTCCGCCGGGAGGCCCGTGCAGACCGACTTCGCCAGGCGGTAGATGCGGTCCTCATACCGCCCGATCAGGCGCGAGAAGGCCTCCGCGTCCCCGTTGCGGCTGCGTTCGATGAGGTCGCGTTCCTTTGGCACGAGACGATTATAGGCTATCTCGGCGGCGGCGGGGGGCCGGCTTCAGCGCACGAAGCCCGCGCGGATCAGCGCCAGCGACAGGGTGGCGACGATCGCCCACAGCGCGACGCCCTGGACGAGGGGCCGCGGCCCGACCTTGCGCAGGGCCGCGCGGTTGATGCCCGTGCCGATGAGAAAGAGCGTGGCCGTGAGGCCCGCCTTCGACGCCGCGTTGAGCGCGCCCCAGACGCGCGCGCCTGCGGGGACGAAGGTGGCGACGGCCGCGGCGAGCACGAAGAACAGGATGAACCACGGCCAAGCGACCTTCGCCTTCGAGCGGTAGAGCGCGGCGGTCGCCAGGCACACGGGCACGATCCAAAGAGCGCGCGCGAGCTTCACGGTCGCGCCGACGGCCAGCGCCTCGGCGCCGTACTTCATCGAGGCGCCGACGACGGAGCTCGTGTCGTGGATGGCGAGCGCGGCCCACAGCCCGAACTGCGTTTGGCTGAGGCCCAGCGCGTGGCCGATGGGCGGAAACAGCAGCAGCGCGGCGGAGTTGAGGAGGAACACGGTGCCCAGCGAGACCGACATCTGCTCTTCGTCGGCGCCCACCACGGGGCCGACCGCGGCGATCGCCGAGCCGCCGCAGATCGCGGTGCCGACCGAGACCAGGTATGAGGTCGTCTTCTCGACGCCGAGCAGGCGTCCGAGTGCCCAGCCCGCCGCGAGCGCGAAGGCGATGCCGCCCGCGGTGTACACGAAGCCCTGCGCGCCCGCGCTGAGCACGCGGTGCAGGTTCATCCCGAAGCCGAGGCCGACGACGCTGGCCTGGAGCAGGAGCCTCGTCAGGCGGCGCGCCTTCGCGGGCGCCGGAGCGGGGGAGGCGATGGCGAAGGCGATGCCGAGCACGAGGGCGAGCGGCGGCGAGGCCCACGGCGTGAACGCGAAGGCGAACAAGGCGTAGAAAACGGCATCGGCGGCGGGCATGGGCATAGTTTAATCTTTCCTCCGTCTGTTTGATGCGCGGGAAGCGGATAGGATCCTCTCGGCGAGGACGGCTTTCCGCTCGCGGCCGGCCGCGGCGGGGGCCTGCGGCCCGTTTCGCAGCGTCTTGAGAAGCCGGATCGTGCGCTTCAAGCTGGCCAGTATGTCCGCGCAGGGAAGGCAGGAGCGCCGGTGGGCGGCGACGGCCTTGCGCGCCGCGGGCGGCAGCTCCTTGTCGAGATAGTCGCACAGGCGCTCCAGGCGCTTCGAGCAGGAGAGGCGTTCGAGTTTCATGTCGGGGCCCATTCTAATTTGGATGCGGGAACGCGGAAATGGATTCAGGTCCGCAAAAAACTATGATGCTCGGGTGAGCCAGCCCTACGCCGAATTCGTGCGGGAGTTCGAATCGCTCCTCGAGCGGGCCGCGCGCCTGCCGCGCGGGGGCCTGAGCCCGGCGCCGCTTCCCGCGCCGAAGCCGGACGCGCCCCGCGCGCTCATCCTCGCGCCGCATCCCGACGACGAGTGCATCGTCGGCGCCCTGCCGCTGCGGCTCCAGCGCGAGCGCGGCTGGCGAGTCGGCGTCGCGCCCGTCACCCTGGGCTCGCGCCCGGAGCGCCGCGCCGCTCGGCTCGCCGAGCTCCAAGGCGCGTGCGCCTTCCTCGGCTGGGATGCGTTCCCGGTGGAGGAGGGGGGCCTGAGCGAACTCCTGCGCCGCGAGCGTCCGCGGCTCGTGCTGTTTCCGCACGCCGCGGACGCGAACTCCACGCATCGCCATGTCCACGGCCTCGCCGTCGAGGCGCTGCGCGCGCTCGGGCCTGACTTCCGCTGCGCCGTCGCGGAGACCGAGTACTGGGCGACCTTGCCCGACCCGAATCTGATGGTCGAGACGCCGGCCGCGGCCGCGGCGGACCTCGTCGCGGCGCTCTCGTTCCACACGGGGGAGATCGAGCGCAACCCCTACCATGTTCTGCTGCCTTGCTGGCTCGCCGACGGCGCGCGCCGCGGCGCGGAGCTGGTCGGCGGCCAGGGCGCGTCCGCGCCCGCGTTCCGGTTCGCCGCGCTCTACCGTTTGTCGAGCTGGAGCGGCTTCGCGCTCGAACGCGCGGCGGGGCCGGGCCGCGTCGCGGCCTCCGGCACGGACCTCGCCGCGTTTCTGGAGAATCCATGAGCCATGACGACCGCAGCGGCGCCAAGCAGCCTCATCGCTTCGATCCGAAGAAGGCCGCCCTGCTCGATGACCCGGCGCGGCTCGAGTATCTGCCGCCGGCCGAGGTCGCGGCCCTGCTCGACGCCCCGCGCGGAGGCCTCGTCGCGGACTTCGGGACGGGAACGGGCCTCTACGCGCTGGAGCTCGCGCGGCTGCGCCCCGACCTGAGCTTCGCGGCGATCGACGAGCAGGACCGGATGCTCGCCCTTCTGCGGGACAAGCTCGCGGCGCGGCCGGCCCCCAACGTCCGGCCGGTGCTCTCGGGAACGCCTGAGGCGGCCGCCCTCGCCGGCCGCGTCGACCGGGCGCTCGCGCTCAACGTCCTGCACGAGCTCGGCGACTCCGCCCTCGCGGAGCTCGCGGGCCTGCTCGCGCCGGGCGGCCGGGCCCTGTTCGTCGACTGGAACGCCGCCGTCGAGCGCCCGTTTGGACCGCCGCGCGACCACGTCCTCTCTCCGGCGGAGGCTCGCGCGCGGCTCGAGCGCCTCGGCTGGCGCGTCGCACACGAGAGGCTGTTCCGTTTCCACTACGCGCTGGCTGCGGCGCCGGCGCGCTGAGCGGCTCCCCGGAACCGGCGGGAATCACTTGTTCCGTCTGCCGCCCGGGCCCCGCTGGTCGCGCCGCTCCATTTTCTCGCCGGCCTTTTCCATGCGCTGTTCCCTGCGTTCCTCCCGGACCTGCTTGTGCTGCTCGTCAAGCTGACGCGCCTCGTTTCGATGCCGCTCCGTCAGCGCGCGCCGCTCCTCGGCCTGCTTCTGCATGAGAGAGTCGAGCTCGAGGCGGTGCCGCTCCTGGATCTTCTTGCGCTCCTGCAGGTATTCCTTCGTTCCCGTCTTGGACGCGTCGTCCACGCGGTCGCGCAGCTGCGTTTGATCCCGGTCCGCGTCCTGGGCCCGGTCTTGATCCTGCGCGGGCGTCTGAGCGCGCGGCGCGATCGGCGCGGCCAAAGTCAGCGCGGCGGCCAAGAGGAAGAACGGCATATGGCGTTTGTTCATGTGACCTCCGGTGCGTCTTATTTTCAGGTTAGCAGGCGTGACGCTTTCCTTCCTATCGAGCGCCGGTAAAGGATTCTTGACGCCGCGCGGCTGCGCCGGCTGCTATGAAGGCGCGTCGCCGGACAGCCAAAAAAGCAAGGCGAGGCCCAGGATGAACATCGAGAAGTTGAGGGCCGCGCCGCCCGCGTCCCGGTGGTGGCGCATCTCCGGGATGAGCCCCGAGGCGGAGATGTAGACGAAGTTTCCCGCCGCGAAAGGCACGAGGAAGGAGACGTCGATGCCTCGCGAGAAGAAATACGCGAGCAGCGCCCCGAGCGGGAACGTCAGGGCGGACGCGAAGTTCAGCCAGAGCGCGGCTTTGGGGCCCCAGCCGCCGCGCACGAGTATGCCGAAGTCGCCCATCTCCTGCGGAATCTCATGCAGCGCCGCCGCGACCCAGGCGGCCCAGCCGAGGCGGACGTCCGCCACGAACACCGCGCCGATGCCGAGGCCGCCGATGAAGTTGTGGACGCCGTCCGCGACGAGGATCAGGTAGGTGACCGGCGCCTTGGCGCCGGGCTCGTCATGCTGCGAGTGCCGCCACTGCAGGAACTGCTCCACGACCAGAAGCGCCGAAAAACCCGCCGCGAAGTGAAGGAATACGCGGCGCGCGTCGGGGATCGCGCGCAGCGCCTCGGGCAGGAGGTGGAAGATCGCGCCGCCCAGGAGCGTGCCCGCGGCCAGCGACACAAGCGGGTCGAGGCCCTTGCGGAGGCTGTCCTCGCTGAGAAAGAAGCTGAGAGCGCCGATCCAAGAGATGGCGCTCATCCCGGCGCTCATGACGACGATCCATTGCAGCGTGGTCATCCGGCGCGGCGGCCGGAGTGGGGATGAGATTTCCGGATCATGGCGAACATCCGGAGATTGATCCAGGCGAACCGATAAACCTGATACGGGAAGAAGGTCCGCAGGAACAGCGAAAAGCGGGTCGGGCGCATGGCGTCCTTCTCCCGGTCGGACTGCATTTGATCCATGTTGCCTCCCCTTATTCCGGAATGAGCCACCAGCCGGGCAGGGCCTTGGCCTTGTACATGAACATGTAGTGCAAAATGATCTTGATCCAGTGTCCCGCGGCTCCGATTTCGCCGAAGGTGTACCTCGCGTCCCGGCCCGAGAGGGGAAATCGTTTGTAATCGGGAATGACCGGATACATCGTCATCGACGCGGCCGAGCCGCGCAGGATGCCGGACCCCGCCGAGGCTACGCAGGCGGCGCCCATCTCGGCGAGGCCGGCTTCGTGGGCGGGCGTCTGCGGTCCCCGGAGTATCTTGTCGATGATCGTCATGGCCGCGGCCCGGCCCATGATGCCGGAGGGCATGCCCGTTCGGGGCGGGGCGGGCGCGATCGGCGTCCCGTTTTTCGACTTGCGCGGCCGGGAGATCTGGTGCGGCGGGGCGAAGGCGATCCCGACCGCGAAGATGTTCGGGTATTTCGGGACTTGATAGGTTTTCGGCCAGTCGCTCGCCTGCCAGTCCTCGTAGGCCTTGGGCGCGTAGTCGGCGTCCACCTTCATGAACTGGTTCGGCGCGAACAGCTCGGAGGTGATCTCGGCGCCGGCGCGGTCGAAAGCCTTGAGCCCGACGCCCGTGAAGGGCGGCAGGAGCATCGCGAAATCGAAATGGAGCGCCTGGATCTGCCCGTCCAGGGTCTCGTATTCGACGGAGGCGGGGTCGACTTTGCGCACGTGCGCGCCCGTGATCCATTCGACGCCGCGCTCGACGAACAGCGATTCGGCGAAAAGCTTGCTCGGAATCCTGAAGCCGGCGTGGGTGAGCTTCAGACCGTCCACGCCGAAGTCTCCCAGCTCCGCCTCGTTGGTCAGGAAGACGATCCGCGCCGAGTCCCTGACCCCCGCGCGCCGGAGCTCGAACTCGAGGTTGAAGACGTACTCGAAGGCCGCGCCTTCGCAGGTGCAGAGCCCGTGCCCCGTGCCGACGACGAAGGTGAGGCGTTCGCCTTTCTTCATTCTTTCGATCGCGGCCTTCAGGGCCTGGGCGGTGCGCTCCGCGTGATCGAACGTGCACACGGAATGGCTGTTCGCGTCCGGGCCCAGGCCCGGCGTGGCCGCGAAGTTGAGCTTGGGACCCGTCGCGTTGACGAGATAGTCGTAGGCGACCTCCTCGCGCTCGCCCTCCCGGCCGGGCTCCGTGTATTCGAGCGTCACGAACGGGGCCGGCGCCCCGGCCTTGCCCTCGGGATGTATCTCGAGGCCGCGGGCCTGCTTGAAGACGACGCCCTGCTTCTCATAGACGGGCCGGAG
Organism: Elusimicrobiota bacterium; assembly: GCA_028714015.1. Lineage (GTDB taxonomy): Bacteria > Elusimicrobiota > Elusimicrobia > UBA1565 > UBA9628 > GWA2-66-18. Next base: position 10,217 of record JAQTNG010000062.1, read on the forward strand.
TTCGAACGTCACGTCTTCCTTCTTCATGACGCCGACGCCGACCCAAATGTTGGAGGGAATCCAATTCCAGCGGCGGTTGGGGGACGCGACGATCACCTCGTGCTCCCCCGGAAGCCCGCGCCTGAGAATCAGCGCGGCCGTGTGGCCGGAAATGCCCGCTCCGAGTATGACGATTTTCGCCATGACGGGAGGTGTGCAACGCTTCTTCCTAGCCCGCGGCGATCCGCCCGTCATGCACTTCGAATATCCGGTCGAAGCCCTCGACCATGCGGCGGTCGTGGGTGACGACGAGGATCGCCGAATGGTTCTCCACGGCCAGCTTCTTGAGAAGAGCCATGACGTTCCGGCCGTTGTCGGTGTCCAGGGCGGCCGTCGGCTCGTCGGCCAGGATCACTTTCGGCCGGTTCGCGAGCGCCCGGGCGATGGCCACCCGCTGGCGTTCGCCGCCGGAAAGAGCGGAGGGATAATTCCGCAGGCGATGCCCCAGGTTGAGGGCGCCGAGGAGCGCGGTCGCGCGCTCCGAGGCCGCCCGCTCCGGCACGCCGTTGATCTCCAGGGCGATCATGACGTTTTCCAGGGCGGTCAGAAAGGGAATCAGGTTGTGCGCCTGGAAGATGAAGCCGAGCTTTTCGCGGCGAATCTTCTTCAGGTCCAGCCCCGGCCTCCAGCCTTCATCGGCCACGGTCTCGCCGTCGATGAGCACCTTGCCGTGGGTCGGCTCGTTGATCAGGCCGATGGCGGTCAGCAAGGTCGTCTTGCCCGACCCCGAGGGCCCGAGGATGGCGACGAGCTCGCCGGGCTTGACCCGCAAGGTCGCGTCGACGATGGCGCGCACCGCGGTGTCGCCCCGGCCGTAGATCTTCGTCAGCTTCTCGACTTCCACCGCGTACATGATGTCTCCTCAGCCTCCGAGCGCTTCCGCCGGCTCGACCTTGAGAGCCTTGCGGATGCCGGCGAAGCTTGCCAGCGCGCAGATGGCCATGACGATGACGAAGAGGACCTGAAGGTCGAAGGGCTCCAGCACGACGCGGCGCGGGAACTTCTCGTAGGTCAGGGAGATCAGCAGGTAGCCGACGACGTAGGCGATGATTCCCATCATGAGCGACTGCTGCAGGATCAGGCCGACGATGAGCGTGTTGGGCGAGCCGATCAATTTCAGCGTCGCGATGACCCGGATCTTGTCGAGGGTGGAGGTGTAGATGATCAGCGAGATGATCACGGCCGAGATCACGAGGAGGATGACGCGGAAAAGCCCGAGCTGCATGCGCGCCTTCTCGATCATCCCCTTGGTGATGATCCGGCTCTGCTCCTCGTTGGAAATGGCGCGGAAATGGCTCCAGCGCCCGATGCGCGCCTGGATCTCCGCCGGATCGGCGTCCGGGGCGAGCCTCGCGACCACGGTGTTGACGATGTGCGTCGACTGCGTGAGCCCGGCGACGCTGCCTCTGAGACGCTCGGCCTGCGCGGCGGACAGGGCGCTGATCTCGCCCAGCCTGGCGGCGATTCGGCTCCGGTCGTTGCGGATGGCGTCGTTGTCGTTCTTGAACTGGATGTCCTGGGCGTCGGGAAGGCTCACATAGGCGGCGGGGTCGCCGCCGGAGGAAACGAGCTTGCCGGTGATGCCGACCACGGTGTAGTCGTTCAGGCCGAGGCGAATATTCTCGCCTAAATTCATTTTCATGCCCTGCCCCGCCACCATCTCATAGTGCTTCCGGCGGATGGGGCGCCCGGAGAGGATCTCCGGGGGCCCGCCGAAGCCGTTCAGGTCGTAGCCGACGAGGAAGAAGCGGAACGGCTTTCCCTGACGCTCGATCTGGATCGTCTGAAAGGAAAGCGGCGAGGCCTCGAGTATCCCCGGAACGGCGGCGATGCGGTAGCGGATGTCCTCCGGTATGCGGGATGTGGCGGCGAAAGGGCCGTTCGTATCCTGCTGCACGACCCAAAGGTCCGCTTTGGCGGCATGGCTGAAGGAGAGGGCGTCCGCCACCAGCCCCCGGTAGATGCCGCCCATGCTCATCACGACTCCGATGAGGAGTCCGAGGCCGAGCGAGGTGAGGACGAAGCGCCCCTGGTGGTAGCGGACGTCGCGCAGGGCGAGGTTCATCGCGCCGCCCGAACCTTCATGCCGTCGGTAAACTTGCCCGACACGGCGGGCGGGGCGAGGGCGACCCGCTCGCCGTCGTCGAGGCCGGAGACGATCTCCGTGAAGCCCCGGCCGTCCTCGGCGCCCGCGACGACCGTCCGGAATTCAAGCCGCTTCCCGGCGATGACCCAGACGCCGCGGGTTTTGCCGCGGGAGACGAAGGCGGCCGAAGGCAAAGAAGGCGCGGCCGTTCGCGTCTCATCGATGATGGAGACGTCCGCCTGTTCTCCGAGGTGGAAATCCTTGAGCGGGGGGGTGAACGCCACGTCGACGACGAGCTCCTCGGTCACGCGGTCGCTTTCGTGCCCGACGCGGACCACTTCGCCCGGGAATTGCCTGCCGGGCTCGGAGCGCAGGCTGATGAGCGCCTTCCGGCCCACGGCGACGCCGCGCAGCAGGGACTCGTCCACGTTGGCCTTCACCCAGACGGTCTTCGGGTCGACCAGGCTGAAGATGCCCTGGCCCGGGGTGACGATCGCTCCCTTCTCCAGGTTGCGCGAGATGATCAGCCCATCCTCGGGGGCGGCGATGAGCGTGTCGTCGAGGCGGGCGCGCGCCGCGGCTTCCTCCGCCGCGGCCACCCGGTCGGCGGTTTCGTACTGCTCGGCTTCCAGGCGGGAGACCAGGTTCTTTTCCGCGAGGCTCCTGTAGCGCCGGGCGTTGCGGCTCGCCAGCTCGAGGGTCGCCTGGGCCTTCCTCAGCTGCTCGGCGAAGTCCTGGTTCTCGAGCTTCGCCAGGAGCCGGCCGCGCTTGACCCGGTCCCCCTGGTCGGCGTAAAGCTCGACGATCCGGCCGGTGATCTTGCTGGACACGCCCACGACCACCTTGGCTTCCACGGTGCCGTTTCCGTAGACCTGGGCCGTCAGGTCGCGGCGTTCGACGCGGACCACCTTCACCTTCGGCCCGGAGAAGAATGCCGCCTTGAGCGGTATGAGCAGGGCGAGAAGGCTCGCCGACGCGATCGCGATCTTTCGTTTCGATTCCATAGTCACTCCTTCCCGAGCGCGCGCTCGAGCCGAGCGCGCGCGATCAGCGCGTCATAGGTCGCCTGAATGCGAGCCGTTTCCGCGTCGATGGCCTGGGACTGGGCGTCGGTCACCTCGATGATGCTCCCGACGCCCTCCCGGTAGCGCGCGCCCGCCAAAGTCCGGCTCTCCCGGGCGGCTTCCTCCTGCTTTCCGGTCGACTCGATGCGCGCGGCCGCCTCGCGGACGGCGAGCCACGCGGCGTCGGCTTCCTTGACGACGACGAGCTCCATGTCTTCGCGCTCGGCCGAGACGGCCCGCAGCGACGCGTCGGCTTCCCGGGCCTTCTCGCGCGTGGAGAAGCCGCTGAAAAGAGGAACGGAGAGGCCGACGCCGGCGCTCCAGACGGCGCCGTTCGGGGGGAACGAGCCGTCGGCGCGGCCCGCGCTCGCCGCGCCGGAAAGGACGGGGAGGTAGTCGCTTCGAGCCGCCCGCGCGCCGGCCTCCGCGGCGCTTTGCAGGGATTCCAGCCGCCTTATGTCCGAGTTGCCGGCCAACGCGCGCCGCCGCGCCTCGGCCCGCTCCGGAAGCTCCGGGAGGGCGGCCTCCGGCTCGGCCAGGGGGCGCGTCTCGGCGTCCCGCTGTCCCATGGAGCCGGCGAGCTCGACGCGCGCGAGATCGCGGTTGTTTTCCGCCCGGATGAGCGCGGTCCTCGCGGCGTGGAGATCGGCTTGCGCCCTGCTGACGTCGACCTTCGATCTGACTCCTTCGGTGAAGTATCCCTGGGCTTGCCGGAAGACCTCTTCTCTCGCCGCCGTCGTCTCGCGCTCGGCGGCGGCCTGCTTCTCGGCGGCCAGGACCAGGTAGTACGCCTCCTTGACCCGGAGGGCGGCGTCCTGGCGGGCGGCCGCGTGGGCCTGCTCGGCCGCGGCGCGATTGAGCCGGGCCGCTTTCGCCGCGCCGGAGGTC
>JAQTNG010000063.1:0-1543 GCA_028714015.1 Elusimicrobiota bacterium
CATGAACTCGTCCTGATAGCCGTTGAACAAGAAGGAGTGGCCCCGGTAAGAGGACGCGAGCGTGAAGTTGCCGCCTTTCGGATAGCGCAGGTCGGCCACGTTGCCCGAGACGCCCGTCTCATCGGTGAACGACACCTGATGGCCCCGTTCGGCGGAGGCGTTGGCGGCGACGAAGAAGGCGCGTTCGCCGGCGGAGGATTGATAGTTCCCTCCGGCCGAGACGGCCATGGGCGCCGCCAATTCCCCATGAAAGCGGACGGCCTCCTGGGCGGCGTCGGGGCGCCGGAGCACGATGTTGATCGCGCCCGTGAATGCGTTGCTCCCGTACAGCACCGACGAGGGACCTTTCAGCACCTCGATGCGCTCGACGTCGTTGATGTGGACGCGATCGAGAAAGCCCTCGCCGGTGGTCGTCAGCCAGGAGGGGATGCCGTTGATCATGATGAGGACCTTGTTGGCGTAGTGCGCGGGGAGCACGCCGCGCCCCGCGGGAACCGTGTTCATGAACGTCGTGCGCGTCATGTAGAGGCCGGCCACGACGGAGACGGCCTCGGAGACGGTCAGGAAGTTGTACGCCTTGATCATCGCGCGATCGATGACGGACACGGTGGAGACCGTCTTGAGCAGCGTCTTGGGCCGGGTCGAAGCGACGGCGGCCTCGGCGTGCATGAACTCGAAGAAATCGTACCCGGCCTCCTTTTGGGAGGGCTCATTTTGGGCGACGGCGGCTGTCGCGGCGAGGCCCGCCGACATGACGGCCAGCGCGGCCCATGTTGAACGATTCCTACGGGCGTTGACGCCCTCGAACACGGCCTGGATCATACCTGAGCCGTACGATACGCGATACGCGGGCCGCGGCCCATAATGCGTCTGTAAATGAATTGTCACGCCGCGGCCTCCGGCGCCGTCATGATACGGAGACAGGGCGTCCATGGGAGAGGGCGGCGGGTTCAGTTAGAATCGAGCACCGCTTATGTCCCGCTCCCGCGCAGCCGCACCGCTGTCCCTGCTGCTTTTCGCGCAGCTCGCGGCCGCGCCGCCGTCCGCGGCGCAGGAGGTCGTGGCCGTCCTCAGCTCCGCGGCGGGCCCCTACCAGGCCGCGTTCGACGGCTTCGCCAAGGCGCTCGGGCGGGAGGTCGCGGCCGTTCGCCTGCCCGGGCGCCTGCCCGCCGGAAGCGCGCGGCCGGGCGTCTTCGTCGCCTTCGGAGGCGAGGCCGCCGTCCAGCCCTACCCCGAAAACTCGACCTTGATCGCCTGCCTGGCGCCGGGGCTCCCCGCGCGCCTGCGGCACCAAGGGCCGTTCGTGTTCGTGACGATGAAGCCGGCGCCCGCGAGGCTCCTCTCGGAGCTTCGCCGTCTGCAGCCCGGCCTCAAGCGCCTGGCGGTGCTGTCGCACGCGCGCGACACGGAGCAATATCTCGCGGACCTCAAGCGCGCGGCGTCCGCGCTCGGCGTCGAGATCATCGCGCTCCCCGCCGCCGGGCCGGACGGGGTGCCCGACGCGCTCCGGGCCCTCCTCGCGGCCAAGGCCGACCCGCCGGGG
>JAQTNG010000063.1:1553-14197 GCA_028714015.1 Elusimicrobiota bacterium
CGCCGTTACGGGCGCCACGGCGGCCGTGTCGGTCAGCGCGCAAGAGGAGGGGCGCCTGGCGGCGGCGCTCGCCCGCCGGGCGCTGGCCGGAGAGACGCTTCCCGAGCTCGTCTATCCGGAGCGGACCGAGCTCACGGTCAACCAGGACTCGGCCGAGAAGGCCGGGCTCAGGATCATACCCCAGGCGCTCGGCAAGGACGTCGAGGTGATCCGATGAAGCTCCAGAACAAGTTTCTGGCGCTTCTCCTGCCGGCGGGGCTCCTCGCCGCGGCGCTCGTGCTCATCCTGATCCAACGCGACGTGCACGGGGTCATCATCGGCGGCCTCGAGCGCAGCTCGGTCGTGATCGCGATCGCCTCGACGCACGACCTGGCTCGGGGCATGGCGACCGGCCGCGAAATGGAAATGCTGCCGGCGCTGCAGAACCTCCAGCGTCTGGAAGGCGCGCGGGACGCGGCCGCGCTCGGTCCGAGCGGAAAGATACTCGCGCACACGACCGTCACGGAGAAAGGCAAGACCGAGGACGAGTTCACGATGGCGGCCCTGCAGGCCGGCGAGCCGAAGCTGTGGAAGTCCGTCGTCCACGGCGAGCCGGTGCTCATCGTCACGGTCCCGGTTTGGCCCGCGGAACCGCCGCCCGGCGGCGAGGAATTCCTGATGTCGGGTGACCGGCGGGCGGACGGGCGGGCGCGCCTGGGAACCCTCAAGATCGCCGTGCCCCTGCGCGCGGCCCAGGACACGGAGACGCGCATCATCCGCGACATCTCGATGATCGTGCTCGTCATCGGCGCGATCGTGTTCGGCCTCGTCATCGCGCTCGTGCGCGGCATGCTGGCGCCGATCCACGGGCTGATGTCGGGCATCGCGCGCATTCACGGCGGGCAATTCGACGTGCGGGTTCCGGTGCTCTCGCGCGACGAGCTCGGGGAGCTCGCCGCGAGCTTCAACACCATGAGCGGCGAGCTCGCGCGCACGACCGTCTCCAAGGAATACGTCGAGGGCATTCTGGAGAACATGAACGACCTGCTCGTGGTCACCGACCCCGCGGGGCGCATTCAGACGATCAATCACGCGGCCGCCGCGGCTCTCGGCGTCGTCCCGGCGGACGTCGTCGGGCGGCCGCTCGTCGCGCTGTTTTCCGAGCCCGCGGACTTCCAGGACGTGATGACGCCGGTCAGCGAGGGGATCCGCGACACCGAGGTCGTGCTCCGCACCAAGGACGGGCGCGCGATCCCTGCGTTGTTCTCGTCCTCGGTGCTCCTCGGCCGCGACGGCCGCCTGCAGGGCTATATCGGGGTGGCCAAGGACATCACCGAGCGCAAACGCACCGAGGAGGCCCTGCTCGCGGCCAAGCTCGCCGCGGAGGCGGCGAGCCGGGAGCTCGAGACGTTCAGCTATTCGGTGGCCCACGATCTGCGCGCGCCGCTGCGCGCGGTGGACGGCTTCAGCCAGATCCTGCTCGAGGGCTACTCCGACAAGCTCGACGAGGCGGGGAAGGACTACCTCAAGCGCGTCCGCCACGGCAGCAAGAAAATGGGCGTGCTGATCGACGACCTGCTCAATCTCTCCCGCATCACGCGCAGCGCCCTGCACCTCGAGAGCGTGGACCTCAGCGCGTTCGCCGGCGAGATCGCAGCCGAGCTGCGCAAGGCCGAGCCCGGCCGCCGCGTGGAGTTCATCGTCGCCCCGGGCCTGAAGGCCTGGGGCGACCCGAATCTCCTGCGCGTCGCGCTCGTCAACCTGCTCGGAAACGCCTGGAAGTACACGAGCAAGCATCCGAGCGCGCGCATCGAGTTCGGCGCGGAGACGCGGGACGGAAAAACCGTCTACTTCGTGCGCGACGACGGAGCGGGCTTCGACATGAACCTGGCGAAGCGCCTGTTTCAGCCGTTCACGCGCCTGCACGCGTCGGCCGAATTCGAGGGCACCGGGATCGGCCTCGCCACCGTCCTGCGCATCTGCTCGCGGCACGAGGGACGCGTCTGGGGAGAGGGCGTCGTGGAGCGGGGCGCCGTATTTCATTTCACTTTATGGGAGGGCAATTCATGATCGAGAAGAAGGTCATTCTTCTGGTCGAGGACAACGCGGACGACGAGAAGCTCATACTCATGTCGCTGCAGAAGAGCAAAATCACCAACGACGTCGTCGTCGCGCGCGACGGCCAGGAGGCTCTCGATTATCTGCTCGGATCCAAAGACAAACCGGAGCCGCTGAAGCCGACGGTGGTTCTCCTCGACCTGCACCTGCCCAAGGTCGACGGCCTCGAGGTCCTGCAGCGAATCCGGAGCAGCGAGCGCACGAAGCGGCTGCCCGTGGTCGTGCTCACCTCCTCCGACGAGGAGAGCGACCGCATCAAAAGCTACAGCCTCGGCGCGAACAGCTACGTCTGCAAGCCGGTCGACTTCGTCGACTTCGCCGCGGCCGTCCGGGAACTGGGGCTCTACTGGCTTCTCTTGAACCGCCCATGCCCGGTTTAAGGCCGCGCGAAGAACAGCCAGTCGGTCTGCGTCTCGCCGACGAACCGGTTCTTGAACTCGACGGGCACGACGCGGACCTCCCGGAATGTCCCGCGCAGGGCTCCGGCGAAGGGCGAGCTTTCGGCGTAGGACCAGACGCCGAGCGCGCCGCCGGGCTTCAGGTGCTTCTTCGCGCGTTCCAGGCCTTCCACCGTGTAAAAAAAGCCGTTGGCCGCGGTGAGGCGGTCGTCGGGCGAGTGGTCGACGTCGATCAGGATGAGGTCGTGGGCGCGTTCGGGCGGCTCGGACAGACGGCGGTACACGTCGTCCCGCACGACCCGAAGGCGGGGGTCGGCCTTGAGCTCGCGCGCGAGAGGGATGAGGTCCCGGTCGAGCCAGCCGATCACCTGCGGAAGGAACTCGACGACCTCGACGCGGGCGACGCGCGGCGAGACGAGCGCCTCGCGCGCCGTGTAGCCCAGCCCGAGGCCGCCGACGAGCACGTCCAGGCCCGCGCCCGGCGTCATCTCCAAGGCGACGTTCGCCAAAGCCCGCTCGGAGGCCGTGTTGTAGCTGCTCATCAGGAACTCGTGATTGAGCGAGACTTCGGTGACGATGGTCCCCGGCTCGGCGAGAAGCTCCCGGCGCCGCAGGCACAGGGGACCGAGCGGCGTGTCGTCGTAAGCGAGTATTTCGAAGTTGATCGCGTTCAACGGGCGAGCAGGCGCAGGATCTCGGCGACGCTCCAGGCCTGCGAGCGCGTGCCGCCCGGCTTCTGCTCGGGGCCGGCGCGCTTAAAGATCGGAGAGAGGCCCGCGGGATCGTCGAGCGAGAAGTCCTTCAGCGCGGGATCGTTCGCGCCGCCGTCGTAGACCTCGGGGAGCGAGCCCTCGGGCCCGCTCGCGAGCGCCTCGACGAGAGGCGTGATCAGCGCGCGGGTCTCGGCGCCGGTCCGGGCCTCGTCCCAGCCCATGTCGCGGCGCACCTGGGCGAGAGCCTCGGCGAAGGCGCCCATCAGCCAGGGCCAGACCGTGCCCTGATGATAGGCCTGGTCCTTCTCGAGCGGAGGCTTCGACGTGTCGTAGGTCGCGCGGTAGGCGCTGTCGCGGTCGGACAAGGTGCGCGGTCCTTTCCGGGTCAGGAGGTCGCGCGCCGCGGCGAGCACGACGGCGCGGCGGCGCTCGGGGGTCAGGAGGTCGCCGCCGCGGCTGACCGCGAACAGCATGTTGGGGCGGATCGCGTCGCCGTGAGGATCGCCCTCGACGACGTCGCGCAGCGCTCCGCCCGTTTCGCCCCAGGCGCGGCGGTTGTCCTCGGTCGTGAACCAGAACTTCGCGTTGAACGACGCCTTCACCTTGTCGGCGAGCGCGTCGCGCGCCGCGCCCGCCGCCGCGTCGCCGAGCCGGCGCTCGAGCCCGGCGATGAAGCGGAGATTCGCGTACCACAGCGAGTTGATCTCGACGGTCTTGCCGTTGCGCGGCGTCACCGGCTTGTCGCGGCCCTCGGGATCGGCGTCCATCCACGTGGCCTGCGCCGGCGTCACGACGAGGCCGTCGGCGTCCATATAAATTTTATTGTCGCGGCCGTAACGCTCGTAGGATGCGCCCTTCTCGTAGCCGTTCATGATCCGGCGCAGAGTCGGGGCGAGCGAGGCGACGAACGCCCAGTCGCCCGTGGCCTCGGCGTACGACTTCACCGCCTGGATGTACCACATCGGCGCGTCGGCGGTGTTGTATTCGGGCTTGGTCCCGTCGCCGATCTTATTGGGGATCAGGCCGCCTTTCTCGAAGCTGGCGAACCGGCGCAAAACGGCTTTAGCGTCGTCAAAGCGTCCGGTCGACAGCAAAAGACCCGGCAACGAAATAAATGTGTCGCGGCCCCACTCCTCGAGGAACCAGTCCATGCTCGCGGCCCATATCTGAACGGATTTGCCGTCGCGCTTGACGAAGGCGTCGGCCGCCGTGCCGAAAGCCGAGCGGACCGCCTCCGACGCCTGCCACACGTCGCCGTCCTTGATGGCCTTCAGCGCGCGCAGCTGCGGCCGCGCGTCGAAGCGCGCCCGGCTGGCGTAGTCGGCGTCGGAGGGCAAAGGAATACGGTAGCGCCACTGAGACATGCCGCCGACCATCTCCTTGACGCCGAAGGGATCGCGCCACTCGTCGCCGAGCGTGTAGGCGAGGAACTTCGCCCCCGCGCCCGAGGACCCCTCGCGCCGGGCGGCGAAGTAGCGGCCGAGGAAGTCGGGGCTGCGCGCGTCGTCGTGCGAGCTGATCTTCTTCCAGTCGCCGCCGACCGTGACGAAGCCCAGGCGCCTGGCGTCCGCGTCCTTGCCCTCGAACGCCTCGGCGAGCGGAAACGCGCCGCGAGCGCTGAGGACCCTGCTCAGCGCCGCGACGAACTCGTCGCCGGGCTCGTCGCCGCTCGCGAGCTGGCCGTTGCCGAACTTATAGGCGAAGTGCAGCGCGTCGGCGCGCGCGCCGTCGAAGCCGAAATCGAGCCAGTGTCGATAGGGGTCCAACGCCGCCGCGTAGCCGTCCTTCTTGAGCTCCGACCAGCGCCACAGCGCCAGGTCCTTCCAGTCCTCGTGGACCCAGGCGTTGACGACCCCGGGGTTGCGCGTGCGCAGGTCGGCGAACAGCTGCGGGCGCTTCCACGCGTCCACGCCGTTCTTGGCGCGGAACATCGGTATGTCGAAGAGGACTTTCCCGCCCGCGGCGTGGACCTCGGCGAGGGCGGCCTTCATCTGGCCGTGGGCCAGCCACTGGGACCAGCGGCGCACGGCGACGAGCTCGGCGAAGCCGGGCGAAGCGCGCGCCGCGCTCTGCTCCTTCGCGGTCCAATCCAGGGCGGGCTTGCCGATCAAGGAGGACAGGACCATGAACTCGGCGTATTCGTCGAGCCACGCCGCGTTGCCGGCCGCGAAATCGGCGAAAGGCTTGGCGCGCGGGCCCTCGGACTTCATAAAGGCGGCGTACGCCTCGCGCGCGACGGCGCCCTCGCGCGCGCGCAGGGCGGGATAATCCACGCTCTGGGAAGGAGCGGCCAAGCGCGCCAGGAGGGCCGGGTCGGCGCGGACCTCGTCCACCTCGGACCAGTCGATCTGATCCTCGTTGAGCGCGTACAGGCTGACCGGAGCATAGGGGCTCTCACCCTGCGTCGCGAAATGCGGCAGGAGAAGGACGGCATCGACGCCCTGGCCCGCGAGCTCCTCGCGATAATACCGGCCGAGATCGGAGTACTTGCCTATTCCCGCGTCAGTTTTTTTTTGAGGTCGGAGGGCATAGAGGGGAACGGTGACGGCCGTGCGCGTCGCGGCGGGGTCCTTCCACCAGGAGGCACTGTCGGCGGAAGGCCGGACCGCGCGGTCGGTCAGCGAGGAGGAGAGCGATTGGACGGGAGCGAACGCGAGCAGGCCGCTGAGGACGGAGCGCAGGGCCCGGCGCGCGAGACCGGTGCTCGGGACGGCGGGCGCCGACGGCGCGGCCGTGCGCGCCCGGGCCTCGTCGGCCAGGGCCTTGGCTTCGCGAACGATGACCTCGGGATCGTGCAGGCGCGTGCGCAGAATCTCCAGAGCGCGATCCGTCGAGTCAAAGAGGCCCGCGCCGACCTCGTGCTCGCGATAGGCCGGCATGGCCGTCACCGAGCGCTTGACCAAGGCGGTCAGGTAGAGGAACCAGCCGTCGGGCAGTCCTTGCTTAGCCGCCGTCATGCCCTCGGAGAGCACCCGCGCGAGCTCGGCCAGCTTCGCCGCCGTGCGCTCGGCCGCGGCGGCCGTGCCCAGAATCTTGGCCGGAGCCGGCGAGGCCGTTCCCAGCACGGCGTCCGCCGCCGCCGAGGCCGCCTGGGCGATCAGCTCTCCGGGCTGGAGATCGTCGACGAGGTCGGTCCAGCTGACGCGCGGAGCCTCGGGCGTGCCGCGCGAGGAGTAGAACTGCAGGCCATCCCGGCTGGCGGCGGCCACGACGACCGCCAACCCCGAATTACCAGGGGCTGACACCGAGTCCGTTTTAGGACCGGTGTTGCCGGCGCCGACCACGACGCCGATGCCGGAAGCGACGAGGCGGTCGATCAGCATGGACAGCGGCGTGCGGCGCGTCGTGGGCGCGGCCAAAGTCAGAGCGATCGTGACCGGACCCTTTGCCTTCGCCGCCTCGGCGACGCGCTCGAGCGCGGCCATCACGCGCACCTCGGACACTCCGGCGGCGGCGCGCACGCGCACGAGCGAGAGGTCGGCGTCCGCGGGGAGCTCGCCCGCAACCTCGCCTTCGGCGAGGTTGATCAATAACCCGCCCGGCTCGGCCGGGGCGTTCGAGAGAGGATAGTAGGGAAGCGAGCGGCGCACGGTCCAGCCGCGGTGCTCGAGGGCGATCGTCAGAGCGTAGAGCTTATGCTCGGGAACCGACAGCCACAGCCCGCGCGACACCGGCAGGAACGCCTTCGTCGTCGTCTCGAAGCGCATCAAGGTCAAGGGGTCGAGCGAGCTCTCGCCCGCGGGCGGCACCGCGAAGAGGTCCACCGGACCCATCGCCTCGTCCACGCCGGTGACGCCCGAGCCGGAGGAGTCCATCGGGGAGGTCGGCGCGTCGAGCGGCACGCCCGCGGCGCGCGCGAGCAGCTGGACGAGCTCGCTCAGCGCGCCGGGCTTGCTGATGGCGTCGCGGTTCTTGACGACGAAATCCGTGATGATCGGCTTGAGCGGCTCGGCGCGCAGGCGCGCGACGAACGCCTTGCTGCGGACCGCGACCGGGAAGACCTTGGCGATCGTGCGCGTCAGCGCGAGGTTCTCCGGCCCGGCCGCGTCGAGAAGGTCCGTGACGACGCGGTCGCTGAGCGCCTCGGGCGCGGCGTCGGCCAGGTTCGACAGCGCCGCCGAAGCGAGGTGGCGGATGTTCCCGCGCTCGCCGCGGTCGCGCACGCGCGCCGACAGGCCCTCGGCCTCGACCGCGGTCGCGTAGGAGCCGGTCTGGCCGAGAAGCCAGGCCGACGAGAACCGCGCGCGCTTGTCCGAGCTGCCCAGTTCTTTCACGGCGCGGGCGATCGCCGACCGGTCGCCGCGGCGGGCGAGCGCGTAGCCGGCGTAGACGCCGATGTCCCACGACTCGTTCGAGGCCGCCTTGCTCAAGAGCGCGTCCACCGTGTGCGTCGGAATTTCGGCGAGCGCCAGGAACGCCATCTGGCGCACGCGGGCGTCGGGATCGTTGAGGCCGGCTTCGGCGAGCGCCGCGGCCGACGCCGGCGACTTCAGGTTCATCAGCACCGAAGCGGCGCGCATGCGCACGAGCCACACCTCGTCCTTCAGCGCCCCGAGCAGCGCCGGAACCTCGGCGTCGCGGGCGACGGTGAAGCGGCGGGCGACCTCGGCCATCACGGCGTTTCCCGCGGCCGAGCGGTCCACCGGCTCCTCGGTGGGCTCGTCGTTGCCGTCGCCATCGGTGCGCGCCGCCGCCTCGCTCTTGGCGAGTTCGGCCTCGCGGAAGGCCCGGTCCTCGGCGTCCTGCACGGCCTTCAGGCGCTCGAGCCAGCCCCACGCGTCGGGAGCCGAGGCCTGCGCCGAGCCCGTCAGGCGGCGCCACAGCTTCAGCGCGCCCGCGCCGAGCGCGCGCGTCCCGGAGGCTCCGACGAGCGAAACCGCGGCCCACGCGTCCACGAAGCCGGCGCCCTGGAACCAGAGAGGCACGCCCATGTCCTTGGCCGTGCGCATCAGCACCGCCTTCACCGCGAAGGCCATGTTCTCCGCGACGAAAGGGGTGATGGCCCCGGCCGAGCGCATCGCCAGCTTGACCAGCAAGGCGATGCCCGCCAGCGACGGGTTCGACATCGAGGTGCCGGACATCCCGGTGTGCTTGCCGTCTTCGAGATCCGAGGCCGAGCGCGGCGAATCTTTGGACTTGGCCGAATAGATGCCGTCCTTGTAGACGTTGCTCGACCCGGGGGAGGTCGTCACGTCGCCGCCGAGCGCGGTGATCTCGGGCTTGAAGCGGAAGCGCTTGATCGCGTAGCGGCGGTCGATGTCCGGGCCGACCGAGCTGTAGAAGGAGATTTCGGGCACGCCGTCGTCCTTGCTCTTGGCGGCCGCGGCGACCGCGATGACCTCGACGCCGGCCGCGGGCTGGCTCAAGGTCCGGTCGAACGGGCCGGAGTTGCCGGCGCTCGCGGTGACGATCGGGTACTCGCCGGCCACGTTCTTCTGCTTCGTGAGCTGGGAGAAGAAGTCGGCCAAGTTGTCGGCGGAGGTGCCGCGGCTGCCGAGGCTCAGGCTGATGACGTCGACGCCTTTTTTCTGGGCGATCGCAGCCGAGCCCATGATCTCGCCGTCCGAGGCGCCGGGCTGGTCGCGCGAGAAGACCTTCGCCATCGTGCCCTTCGCGCCCTTCGCCATGCCGAGGAAGCCCTCGTTGCCGGAGATCGAGATGCCGGCGACGTGCGTGCCGTGGCCGATCCAGTCCTCCGTGCCCTCGTCGACCATGTCGACGACGTCGAGGCGCCCGCCGAAGTCCGCGTGCGTCAGATCCGCGCCGGTGTCGATCCACAGGATCGAGCCGGCCGCGCCCGTGATCCCGATCTTCCAAACCGGCTTGACGGCCTGGATCTCGGCGGAGTCCATCAGATGGGGCTCGAAATTCGACTGGGAGTCGAGGACCTCCGCGTTCGAGCTCACGTATTTGCGGATGGCGCTCGCGTTGCGGCGCGGCACGGTCACGTAGATTTCCTGGCGGCCCACGTCGGCGCCGAACACGTGGCGCACGTTGACCTCCATCTTATCGAACAGCTCGAGCTGCTTGCCGAAGCCGGCGTCCTCGAGCGACTTGCGCGCGGTCGCGCGGCCTTCCTCGGTGAACGAGGCGTTCGGAACCGAGGCCGTGATGCGCCCGCCCGAGATCGGCCGCAGCCACAGCCCGACGCGGGCCTCGACTTTTCTCAAGATAAGAAGGTGGCCGCCGTCCTCGAGGTCCACGCGCGTGACCTTGAACTGGCCGCCGTCGGCGGACTCCCAGTAGCGCAGCAGCTTCTCCCAGGACACGACGCCGGTATCGTCCGGGCCGAAGGACAGGAAAGAGAAGCCGCGATCGCGCAGGCTGCCGTACAGGCCGTCCATCAGTTCCGCGACGCCGACGCCCTTGAGGCGCTGGGAGGCGATCTGCCGCCAGAGCTTGCGCACCTCGCCCTCGAACGCCTCCATCGCGCGGCTGGAGCCGTCCTCGCGCAGGCGCTGGGCGCGGTCGACGAGATCGTCCCACGCTCGGACCTCGGCGGTCCCCTGGAAAGCTTCGCCGCGGACGACGAGCCGGGTCGCCAGCACGTAGAGGCTGTCGAGCTGCTTGAGCACCGCCTGAAGGCGCACGTGCTCCTTGGACTTCGGATCCGGCAGGGCTCGGGTCGCGCGGCCGAGCACGATCGCGCGGTACCGGCCGGCCTCCTTGGCGAGCGTCTGCGCCGGCGCGATGTCCTTGAACAGCGTGACGTGCGCGGCTCCGTCGGAGAGGCCGGCGTAGAGCTTCGGGTCCTCGAGCTCCTTCGTGTCGGGATTGAGAACGAGGACTTCGTAAGGCCGGGAGAGGCGCAGGGACGTCTGGGTTTGGGTCAGAGCGCGCTGCAGCCCGGAGACCTTGATCCGACTGAGCGCGCGCGTGCCCTTGAACTCGACGGCGCGGGCGCGGATTTCGGAGACGAACGCCGTCAGCAGGCCGAGGAACGCGCCGCGAGGAGGGCCGCGCGGGGCGGAGGCGCTCATATGGGTGAGCTCGTGGAGCAGGACCCGCCGCATCAGCCACGGCGTTGCCACGAGCTCGGGGCGGACCCAGATCAGGCCGCGCGAGGCGAAGGCGAACGTCAAATCCTTGTACCGGTTGTCCGGCCGGTACGGCTTGACCAGGGCCGCCGCGTTTCCGTCGAGCCGGCCCTCGAGCACTTCGGCGCGCAGGAATTCGCGCAGCCGGGCGTCGGTGACCGCGCGGCCGCGCCACATCGCCCCGACGAAGCTGACCAGGTCGACGGCCGCGCTGAGGACGAACGCCCCGGTGAGCGCCATCGCTCCGATCGCCGCGACGGCGAGGACGGTTCCGCCGATCGTCGGGGCCGCCGAAACGGCGGAAAACGCGTGAGTGCCCCAGCGCGCGAACTCGGCGGCGCCCCAGGCAAGACCGGAAAGGCCCGCGAGGGCCATCGGGAACAGGGCGCCGCGCTTCTCGCCCTCGGGTTTCGTCGGCGCGGCGGGTTCATGAACATCGACGGGAGCGCCGTTCTCGCGGCGCGCAAGCGCCGCGAAGCGGGGAGCGCGCGAGGCCGATGCGTCGACGCCGGCGCCCGCATCCGCGCCCAATTCGTCGCCGTTCAAGAGGTTCTCGCCGGTCATGCGCTGGGCGAAGTCCTCGGCCGCGGCGCGGCCGAAGGACTCGCCGGGGGCCGACGGCTTGACGGCCTCGAGCGCGGACGGGACGGCGGCGGCGGGGAGGAGCGGCTTCGCCGCGGCGACGAGCGGCTTGACGGCGTTCACCCGAGCGGCCGCCGGGACGGCGGCGGCCGGCGCCGCGACGTTAACGGCCGGGCTGAGGGACGGCGCCGCGAGCGACGGGGAGAGCGCCATCAACGGCGAAGACATCAACGGCAAAACGGATGGGGAGCCCAACCCGGCGCCGATTCCCGCGGGAACGAGCCCTAATTGAGGGACGACGGAAACGGAAGACACCTTTCCCGAGACCTGCTGCGCGAACGCGGACGAAACGGCGGGCCCCCAGGAAGACAGAACAAGAGCCGCGCTGAGCGCGGCGGCAACGGAACGCCTCGACAAATTATTATTTTTCTTCACTGCAAAAAGATCATGTCCGGATGCGCCTGCTCGGGCTTCTTCGGCTCGAGGGGACGGCGTTTGGGCTGCGGCGCGGGCTTGCGGTCATCCAGCACGGGATTCGGCTCGGAGAGGCGCTTCGCGTCTTCGACGACGCCGGGGGCGCGCTTCTTGTAGATGATCTTGTAGCCGCGGCCGATCTCGTAGGGCAGGGCCACGCCGATCTGGGCGATCCAGCTGCGGTACTGGAGCTGGCCGAGGGCTTTGACCTCCGCGTTGAAGAACGCGCTCCATTTGGGCCGGGCGTACTGCACGCCCGCGATCCAGCGCCCCTGGCTCTGCTCGGGATGCTCGCTTGCCTGGCCGAGCACGTCGGCGATCAGGAAGGTGCCGGACTTGAGCTCGAGCTTGGAACGCACCGAGCCGGTGGCGTAGTTGTAGCCGAAGCCCGCGAAGGGCGTCCAGGCGTCGTAGCTCTTGTGGGCGACCGCCGTCAGGGCGAAGCTGTTGAGGTTCCAGTCGATCTCGCCGTTGAGGTCGCTGTCGGCCTTGAAGTATTGGTCCACGTTGACGTTGAACTTGCCCTTCAGACGCACACGTCCGCGCACATGGTTGTAGTGCGCGCCGAGCGTCACCTTCGGAAGATCCTCGTTCCAAAGATCGAAGTGCTGGCGCACGCCGAAACCGAAGGAGTTCGTCTGGACTTGGGCGGTCATGGTCGGTGAGATTTTATAGCCGGGAGGCGTGGTCGCGTCGGCGAAGCGGAAATAGGCGTCCCCCCGCCACGGCAGGCCCATGCGCAAATGCAGGGCCAGGTTCGGGAAGAGGACCGAGTTCGGGAAGATGTTGGAGCCGCCTTGTTCATTGAGCGCCGGGACCGTCAAAGTCGGGAAATTCATCTTGTTGAACGGAACGCGGCCGATGCCGAGGGACAGATCCGGCTGAAGCGCCCAGCCCTTCACTTCTCTCGGGGGATCGAACGTGGAACCCGCGTTGAACGCCAGGCCGTTGGCCATTTCGTGGCTCAGCCATTGCGTCATGCTCCCGAAGTCCTGAGACATGCTCGGATTGGCCGCCCGTGCGGTCCCCGCCGAGAATATTAAAGACATAGCCGCGACGGCGGCTAGGCCGGGTTTCAATGCTTGATGACGGGCCGCGAACGGACGCGGTCGGTGGACCAGTGGTAAGCCTGGAATCCAGGCTTGAACGTGAGGGTCGTTTTCGAGCGATTCTCACTCGTCACCTTCGAGCGTACGCCGTGTTTGCGGCCGTTGGGAGAAGCGTTTTTCTTCATTGGGAACCTCGTATCTGGATGGTAGCAGTCACCCCAAACCGCGACATGGGCCCGAGGTCCCACCCCGCCGGCGACAAAAGGCCCACTTTAGGGAAATTCCGTTAATGAC
>JAQTNG010000064.1 GCA_028714015.1 Elusimicrobiota bacterium
AGATACAGGTAGCGGTCGGCCACGGGGCTCACGTTCGAGAAGGGGATCAGGTGCAAAAAGGGCATGAGGCTCACGACGATCCAGGCCAAGGCGAACAAGCCCTCCTTCGACCTGCGCAGGAGCCATGCGGCGGCGGCGAAGACGCCGAGCCACGCGATCCACCAAAGTCCGGACGGCAATGTGCGCTCGAGGCACAACGGATACGGCGCGGCCAAAGTCCGGAGGTAGAAGGCGAAGGATTCGAGGGACGAGTACTCGAAGCGCCGCGGGAACGCGCGCGGGGGCGTTAAATAAGAAAAGCGGTACCACAGGTAGACGGCGCAAATGGCGGCAAGGGCGGCGCCGAGGCCCTTGAGGCGGCGGGCCTCGGGGCGGGCGAACAAAACGACGTAGATCAACGACAACGGCACGGCGACGAGGGCCGACTCCTTGGACAGGAGGCCGAGGATCAGGAAAGAACAGATGATCAACGGCAACGAAGTTTTCTTCCGGTCGGCGCAATACTCGATCACAAAAAGAAGAACGGCGAGAATACAGCTTGCGGCGAATAGATGACCTTTGAAGGCCGAAAAATTGAGGAGCTCCGTGCTTGCCGGGAAAACGGCAAAGAGACATGCCGCGAAGATCGCCGGCCTTCGGCCGGCGTCTAATCGGCGGGCGACCCGGTAAAGAAGCACGGCGTTCAGGAAGTGAAGGCCGAGGCCGAAGGAGCGGTATATCAACGGAAAAGAATGGGACGCGTAATGGAACAATGTGACGGCCGGCTGATAGGTGCGTTCGGCGGCGAACGGGAAGTAGTCGCGGGAGATCAAGCCCGACCAGAACTCTCCGAAAGGGAGGCGGAAGACGGGATTGTCCCTTACGTGCGAGGCGTCGTCGTAAATGACCGGGGACGTGAGCGCCGGCGCGTAAACGAGGGCGATGGCGCCGGCGAGCGCGGCTGCGCCGCGCGTTTCCTTCATAAAGACAAACGGCGGTGGGTGACCTCGCCGGACCATAGACAGACGATCGCCAAAAGGATTCCGGCGGGGACGTCCACGAGATAATGCCAGCCGAGAAGAACGGTGGATGCGATCACCAGTGCGTTCAAAACCACGAAGGCCCCGAACACTTTTCTATTCGGCAGCGTTACGAATGTCGCGAGCACCGACCAGGCGACATGAAACGACGGAAACGCGATCAAACCGCCCAACAGCGTGGTCACCGGCTGTAAATTGTGGACCTGTTCGAACTTCAAATGCGTCAGGCGCTGGACCGGGAGGAAGTCGAGGCTTTGGAAAACCCCCGCCGGCCCCGAGCTCGGGAAGAAATAGTAGACGAGGCTGCCCGCGAACGAGGAATAGACGATCGCGTAGAGAAAAACGCGCAGGCGCCGCCGGTCGTGGGCGAGCGCCGCGACCAAGGGGGCCAGCACGAGCTGGAGCTCGGTCGAGTTGTAGCAGAGGTTGAGGGCCGACCGGAGCCGCGGGCGCTCCGCGACCCAATGCAGGACGGCGACCGTGTCCCAGCCGAGCCGCGCGTCCCACCGGGCGAGGGCGGGGTCGATCCGGGTAAAAGGCGAATACTGGATGCCCGTCGTGAGCACCCCCATGACGGCCGCCGTCAGGGCGTAGAAGGCGAGATTGACGGACACGAACGACGCGTACGGCGAGCGCTCCCGCACCCAATGACCGAAGATCGCGAAGTCGAGCGCGACGAACGCCAGCCACCAGCCCTCGCGCGGGAAGTAGCTGATCCCCGTATAGTGGAAGCGGGACGCGTTGACGGCCATCAGGGCGGCGGCCGTCAGCAGGGCCGCCAGAAGCCAGCCCGCCAGCCAGCGGTCCTCACACGAAAGTGTCACACCCGGAGTGTACCGCAATCGCTTCGAATTTGGCAAAATGGCCCCATGAAGAACACCCTCGCGTTCCTCGCCGTTCTTGCCCTCTTCGCGACGTCCGCGCGCGCCAACCCGCTCGCCGACTTCCAGTCCCGCGTCCGGCCCGAGCTCATCAAGCCTTTCGCCCTCGACCTCGGCGGCGTCCTCGGCGGGGCCTCCGCTCATACCGGCCGCACGCTCGGCATGCCCGGCTTCTGGGCCGGCGTCGTCGGCTCCGTGCAGACCCATCCGGACCGGGACGACCGCATCCTCAACGACGCGGGCGTCAAGGCCTTCGGCGTGCCGATGGTCGAAGTCGGCGTCGGCCTGCCCTTCAAGATCGACGTCGTCGTCCACGGCATCAAGGCCTACGACGCCTCGATCTACGGCGGCGGCCTGCGCTACGGCCTGTACCGCACCGACCTCGTGGACTCCTTCCTGCCGAACGTCTCGATCTCGGCCTTCGGCGACAAGGTCAACCATAAGTATTTCAGCGCGTCCCACGGCGCCCTCAACGCGGTCGCGACCTGGAACCTTCCGATCGTCAAGCCGTTCTTCCTCGCGGGCTACGACGTGACCGAGGTGAAGGTCGGCGCGGCGACGGCGCCGGGCGTGGCCGGAATGAAGGCCACCGCGCGCGGCTCGCGCTTCTCCGCCGGCGTGGACGTCCACCCGCTTCCCTTGATCAGCCTGCGCGGCGCGTACACCCTGCGCCACGGCATCCCCGGCTTCGACTTCGGGCTCGGCGCCCAGTTCTAAGGTGGCGATCTACACGCGGGCCGGCGATAGGGGCGATACCGGCCTGTTCGGAGGCGCGCGCGTGCCCAAGAGCCACCTTCGCGTGGCGGCCTACGGAGAGGTCGACGAGCTCAACAGCGCGATCGGCGCGGCGCGCGCGGCGTTCCGAGACGCTCCCGCGCTCGCCTCGGTGGACCAGGGCTTGGCGCGCATCCAGGCCGATTGCTTCATCATCGGGGCCTTGCTCGCCACGCCCGCCGACAAGCTCGGGAAGCTCTCGCCCCCCTTCGATGCCGGCCTCCCCGCCGACGCTCCGAAGCGCCTCGAGGACGAGATCGACGCCTGGGACAAGAATCTCGCGCCGCTGAAGACCTTCATCCTCCCCGGCGGAGGGCAAGCCGGCGCGGCCGTGCATCTGGCGCGCGCCGTGAGCCGCCGCGCCGAGCGCTCGGCCGTCGCGCTCGCCGCCGTCGAGCCGGTCCCGGAAGGCGTGATCGTCTACCTCAACCGCCTCTCGACCTGGCTGTTCGTCGCCGCGCGCTTCGTCAACAAGGAGACCGGGCATGCCGAGACGCCATGGATGGGGTTGAAGAAATAAGTCCGGACGAGCGGGCTTCTAGGCGGAGCGCGAACGCGAGCTCCATGTCCCGATGATGAAGCCTGCCGCGGAGATCGCCGCGGCCGTCATCGCCCAGGCCTGCAGCCGCGCGTGGCCGATGAGGAAGCCGGCGACGAGCGGCGACAGTATCGAGGAGATCGAATTCAGCGATTGCGTCAGCCCCAGGATCACGCCCTGCTCGCGGCGGCTGACGCTGCGGGTGACCAGGCTGGTCAAGGCGGGGCGCAGGACGCCGGTGCCGAAGGCGACCGCCGAGAATACCAAGAGAAGCGCCGGCCCGGGGCCGGTGAAGGCCAGCGCGACCAGGCCCGCCGCGGCGGACACGAAGCCCGCGCGCGCGAGCACGCTCTCGCCGACGGCCTTGACCATGCGCCCGAGCAGGCCTCCCTGGATGATGACGCCGAGCAGGCCGGAGTAGGCGTACAGATAGCCGACCTCCTTCGGTCCGAAGGGGTGGCCGCCGACGAAGAAGCGGCGCTCGGCGAACAGCGCGAAGCCGGACATGAAGATCGAGAACATCGCGCAGAAGCAGAAGAACTGCGCCAGGATCGGCGCCAGCCGCTCGTTGCGGAAATACTTCGCGTAGGCGCCCCAGTCGAGCAGGCCCAGGCGCTTGCCGCCGGGCCCCGAGTCCTCGTCCGCGTGCGGACGCGCCTCGGGCAGAAGGAAATAGGTGCACAGCACGCTGGTCATGGACAGTCCCGCCGCGGCCCAGGCGGGGTAGGAGTAATCGTACTGCGCCAGGAAGCCCGAGAGGGCCGGGCCGATCATGAAGCCGATCCCGAAGGCGATGCCGATCACGCCGAACGACTTGGCCCGGTCCTCGGGCTCGGTCACGTCAGCGATGTAGGCCTGCGCCAGCGAGAGGTTCCCCGCCGTGCTGCCGTCGATCACGCGCGAGAGGAATATCCAGGCGAGCGACGGGGCCCAGCCGAGGATCAGGAAGCCGGCAAAGGTCCCGAGCTGGCTGACGATCAGCAGGGGACGGCGGCCGTAGCGGTCGGAGAGCTTGCCCAGGATGGGGCCGGCGAACAGCTGGCACAGGGCGTAGGTCGTGACGAGCAGGCCGACCATCTGAGGGGAGGCGCCGTAGCGCTCCGCGTAAAAGGGAAGCAGCGGCAGGATCATCGTCATGCCGAGGATGTCCACCACCACGATCAGGAAGATCGGAAGGAGAACTCTCTTCGGCTTGTCTCGCACGTCGTTCATAGGCGTGATTGTACAAAAGCTCGACGAGCCTGAGATAAGAACGGCCGCCAAAACAAGCATCGGCCTATGATTAGCGGATATTTTCATGTAAATTCACTCTTATCATGTCCGCTCACGCCCGCCGCGGCTTTTCGATCGCCGCCTGCGCAATGCTTCTGCTGGCATCCCTCGCGCCGCGCGCGCGAGCCGCCGACGGCTCCGCCTTCGACGACCTGGACCGCGAGCAGGAGCGGACGAAGACGAGCGATGACCCCGCCCGGCAGATGCAGGAGGACCTCTCCCAGTCGCGGCGCGGGATGCGCGCCGACGTCGACGAGGCCGACCGGCAAAAGCAGGAGGACTGGTCCCGGCTCTCGGCCCAGATGGAGGAGCAATACCGGGACATGGCGCGCAAGATGGCCGAGCAGCGCGCCTGGTTCAAGACAAGCGTCGAGCGGCAGTGGACCGAGTTCCAGGATTCCACCTCGAAGGAGTGGGTGGACTACAACGAGCGCGGCGACTCCAGGAGCAAGGTCGACTTCGAGAAGGGCAAGATCGAAGTCGAGGTCCTGGTCCCCCTGGAGGAAGTGGCCCCCTCCAAGAAGAAGATCGCCGGCGCCAACGACCTTGACGGGAAGGAACGGGAGAAGCTGCGCGCCCTCGCCGAGGAAAAGATCCGAGCGCAGACCCGGAAGATGCTCTCGACCAAGGAGGAGCATAAGGCCGAGGTCTTGAAAGACCAGGTCAAGACCAAGGACGGCTCCGTCGTCACCGAGAAGAACTCGGACCGCTTCGTCAAGGAGCAGCTCGCCCCGGCGATGGTCATCGAGGACAAGCCCGTCGTGGCCCAGGACGGCAAGCCCCGGCTCAAGGTCAAGGTCAAGATCGACATGGTCCCCGACCACCTGAAGATTCGCGCCTCGCGCTACGCCGGCCAGATCGGCCTCGCCGCCAGGAAGTACGGACTGGACCCGGCCCTGATCTACGCCGTCATCCACACCGAATCCGAGTTCAACCCGAAGGCGAAGTCGCCCTCGGGCGCCTTGGGCCTGATGCAGATCGTCCCCCGCACCGCGGGCAACGAGGCCTACAAGTACCTCTATAAGCAGGACAAGCTCGTGACCCCGGAGTACCTCTTCGACCCGGACAACAACATCCTGCTGGGCTCGACCTACCTGCACATGCTGATGACCCGGCATTACGGCAAGATCAAGGACCCCGACAACCGCCGCAGCCTCACCGTCGCCGCCTATAACTGCGGCCCCGGCAACGTCCGCAAGAGCGTCACCTCGGGACGCGACATCGACGCCCTCAGCAACGCCGAGGTCGTCGGCCTTATCCGAAAATTCGCGCCAAAGGAAACTCAGGTCTACGTGCCCCGGGTGGAGGGGCGCATGAGCATTTACCGAGATTACTGAGGGTCCTTAGGCCCAATAGTCTTGGGGTCCTAGGACACTGGGTCAAATCCGGTTTTCGTGGTCTAATATGATCATGAGGCACTTAAAACTCCTACTCGTCCTCATCCTCGCAGTACCCCTCCCCGCCGTCGCCCAAACCCGGACCGGCCTTCCCGCGCTCCCGCTCCTGCCCGGCTCGGCCATCGGTTCCGCCTCGGCGGTCACGACCCTCTCGCCCGTCCTCAGCCTCACCGGCTCGCTCTCCGCGCCTTCGGGGCCGCTGTCCCTGTCCGCGAACGTCCCGACGCCCACGCCCCAGATCGCCGTCACCCCCGCGGCCACGCCCGCGCACGCCCTCCCCGCCGCCGCCAACGAGATGCTCCCTCTCACGGAGCGGCTGGACGAGCTCTTCAAGGGCCTGGACGCCAAGTACTTCCTGCCCGAAGGCTCGCCGACCGCCAAGGTCCGCGCGCGCGTGCGCGCCGAGCTCCTCGCCGCCGCCCGCGACTACGCCGATCCCGAGCCCGAGCTGATGGAGACCGTGGCCCGCGAGGCCGACAAGGCCCTGGTGAAGATCCAGGACCGCATCAACAAGGGCATGATCGACCCTTCCGCTAAGATTCGCGTCTCAGAATCCGACCCCGAGGTTCCCTTTTCCTATCGCCCCACGCGCGTCGGCGTCTACCCCGTGGCCGCCGACCCGTTCCAGTGGGGCCATCTGCTCATCGCCCTGCGCGCGGTGGGAGAGCTGAGCGTGGACAAGGTGGTCTTCGTCCTGGCCGGCGACGACCCGCGCAAGCCCACGATGACCCCCGTCGAGCAGCGCCACCCGATGGGCCAGGAAGTCCTGGGCATATTCGCCCCTTTCTTCGAGTACTCCCCCATCGCCGTGGGCACCACGCTCGACGGCGAGACCAACATCTTCCGCATACTCGCCCTCAACCCCCAGCAGGGCATCGAGGCCTGGTACATGGTCGGCGACGACCACTACAAGCTGGTCGACAAGAACGGCAATCCCGACACCTTGCCCAAGCTCGAGCGCAACTACGCGATGGACATGGGGCACAACACGGCGCTCCACCAGCTGAAGGTCGCTTTCATCAACCGCGAAGCCCCCACCGCGGTCGTGCCCACCGGCCTCGAGGTCCGCTTCCTGGACCACGTGGGCTTCGAGGCCTCCTCGACCCAGGTGCGCAACGGCCACTACACTTTGATGCCGCACACCGCCTACGACTTCGCCCGGCAGAAAGGCCTCTACGGCGTGCCGCCGGCCCCCGTCAAGTAGCGGCGGCTATCTTCCGCACGAGCTTCAGCAGCTCGCCGCAGCGGACGGGCTTGCGCACGTACTCGATGACCCCGAGCTTGCGGATCTCCGCCTCGACCAAAGTCGCCGCGTCGTAGTAGGCGGTGACGACCACGACCGGGATGTCGCGCGTCCCCGGCTCCTCCTTGAGCTTCCGGATCAGCTCCTGGCCGCCGTAGCCGGGGAGCATCAGGTCGCAGAGGATGACGTCCGGCCGCAGCGCCACGGCCGCCTCGAACCCCTCCGGGCCCGTGAAGGCGAAATGCGCCTCGAAGTCCGCGCCGGCCAGGGCGAGAGCGAGCAGGCGCTGGAGGTCGGGGTCGTCCTCGACGCTCAGCAGGCGGATCATGTCACTTCGCGGCCGCGAGCGCCGCGGGCGTCCAGCGCGGAAGCTCGAAATGGAACCGGGCGCCCGCCTCGGCGGTCTCGTCGAGCCAGACGCGGCCCGAGCTCAGCTCGGCGATCTCGCGGCAGATGGCCAGGCCCAGGCCGGTCCCCTTGTACCCCGGGCCCTTGCCGCGGGTCAGCTGCATGTACGGCACGAAGATCTCCTCGGAGAGAGCGCGCGGCACGCCCGGGCCGTCGTCCTCCACCGTGACCCGCACCATCCCGCCCTCGGCGCGCGCGCAGACGCGCACCCGGCCGGCCGCGTGGCGCGCGGCGTTGTCGAGGAGGTTGCCGAGCAGCTGCGCGAAGTGGTCGGCGTCGGCGCGCACCGCGGGCAGGCCGTCCGGCAGGTCCACCTCGACGCTCAGGGGCTTGGCGAGAGCGCGCTTCCAGTCCGACGCCAGCTCCGAGATCAGGCGCCGCGCGTCGACGCGCCGGAACTCCAGGCTCGCGCGTCCGGAGTCCAGGCGCGAGTAGTCGAGCGCGTTCATGACCAGGCGGCCCAGGCGGTCCAGGTTCCGCCCCGCCATCTCGACGAGCTCGGCCTGCCCGGGCGAGAGCGGCCCGACGAGCCCCTCGGCCAGGCTGGAGACGGCCGCCTGGGCGACGGTCAGCGGGGAGCGCAGCTCGTGCGAGACGGCGCCGAGCAGGCGGTCCTTGAACTGGTCGGCCTTGCGGCGCTCGCGCACCTCGGCGCGCAGCTGCTCCAGCTCCCGCAGCTCGCGCAGCAGCGCCGAGCGCTCGATCGCGAAGCGGATCGAGCGGCCCAGCAAGGTCATGTTGAGGCGGTCCTTGATCAGGTAGTCCTGCGCCCCCAGGCCGATCGCCTCGAGGCCGACGGACTCGTCCTCGAAGCAGGTCATGACCACGACCGGGGTGCCTCCCGCCTTGGCGCACGCCGCCGCCACGGTGTCCAGGCCGCGGCTGTCCGGCAGGTTGAGGTCGAGGAGGATCACGTCGTAGCCGCCCGTCTCGATCCGGAGCAGGCCGGCCTTCAGCGTCTCGGCGCCCTCCAGGGAGAAGCGCAGATCCGGGCCGCACGCCTCGTTGAGGCGGATTCCCATCAAAAGGAGGGACTCCGGGTCGTCGTCGATCATCAGGGCGTTCACGCGCTGGATGGGAGTCATTTCACTAATGTAAGCCTGGGAAGCCCCCCCGCGCCAGACCGCGCGCGTCAGGGAATGTCAGACCCCGTCAGCGCCGACCGAGCCGGTCGAAGATCTCCTGGAAGTGCTCGCGCCAGCCGGCGCCGCGGTAGGAGGCGAGAGGCTCGGCTCGGGAGAAGGAGCCCCCCTTCTCGGCCCTGACCAAGAGGTAGACGTCGAAGCCGTCGGCGGCGAAGGCGACGACGGTCTCCTGGCCGTTCTTGGCGGCGGCTTCATAATCGTCCTCGCTCGGCGGATATTCGCCCGTCCAGCCGGAGGGGCCCGCGTCCGGAGGATGGCAGTGCCAGTTCCCCAGGTAGCGGCCGGACCAATCGTCCGAGATCATCCCTTTGAGCTGGGTGCCGTAGTCTCCCGAGTAGTGTCCGGCGGCC
Organism: Elusimicrobiota bacterium; assembly: GCA_028714015.1. Lineage (GTDB taxonomy): Bacteria > Elusimicrobiota > Elusimicrobia > UBA1565 > UBA9628 > GWA2-66-18. Next base: position 9,028 of record JAQTNG010000064.1, read on the forward strand.
GCCTCGGCCACGGTATCGATCACCATGTGCAGCATCGCGTCGCGCTTCTCCTTCGTCAGGCGGTTCTCGGCGTCCCATTGCGCGCGTTTGATGAGATGGTTCTTGAGGATGCCCATGGGATCGAGGAGGGCCATCTTCTCGGGCTCCGAAGCGAAGAGCCGAGCGAGGGCGGCCGGGTCGTCGCGGCGGGCGACCATCTCGCGCAGGGTCGGGCGCAGAAGGTCGTCGACGATATGAAACCGCAGGCTTGAATCCAGCGTGAGCGCGCCGCCCAGCTCGACCGTATAGGACTTGCCGCCCGAGACGACGGTCTCCGCCATCGACCGCTCGAACACGCGGCGGACCGCGGCGACGGTCTCCGGCGTCACGAAGAGTCTCTTCAGCTCCTCACGGACATCGCCGGTGAGCTCCGTCCCGGAAAGACCGAAATACCCGTTCATGCGACGAAGAGCCGAGCCCAAGGCCGCCGAGAGCGGGAACGCCGAACCGGCCGCGTCCTTGAGGCTCCAGCCCCCCTGGTTTTCCAGCAGCCGCATTTCGCCGCGCCCTTTGCGCCAGGCGTCGGCGCGGGCCGACTCGGCGCCCAGGCCGGCCACGTCGTAATCGGCGAGGAGCTTCAGCCCCGGTTCGACGACGTTGGCGGCAAGCGGCTCGCCTTCCGGGGGCTTGGCGGCGACGCTGTGAAACTCAAAGCGAGGAAGAGTCGGGACCCATGATTCCTGGGCGCGGGTCGCGCCGGCCGCGCCGAGGCAGGCAAAGACGAGCAGAGCGCGGATCTTCACGTTGATAGGATAGACGAAGAGCCGCGTCTCGGGGAGGGCCTTCAGGGCATCCGGGATGGGCCCTCTGAACGAGCGAGCCGCGGTCCCTGCGGACGAGGCGGATCTCAGGGCTTGTCGGGCTCGCAGCCGCGTCCGACGAGCACGACGCCCGTGGGGGCGGCCTGGCAGCGCTCGACCAGGCCGTGCGGGCAGCAGCGCTCCTTGATCTCGTCGTAGTTCGCGGAGCCCGAGCAGTTCCCGTCCGCCGAGGAGGCCAGTATGCGGCATTTGATCTCGACGCGGTCCGCCACCCCGTCCAGGCGGCGCTTGACGACGGTCGCGATGGGAAGCGAACGCGCCCGCCGGGCCGCCGGGGACAAGACGATGACGGGCTTCGAGATCGTGGCGGTGGACTTCGCCGGCTCGTAGGCCGAGGCCGGACGCCGATACGGCTTCGGCACGCGGCCTTTCTTGTCCGAGGTGATCAGCTCCGCCGATCCGGAAGACGAGCCCTTGTTTCCGGACATACCGCCGCCGGCCTTCTCCTCTTCCTTCTTTTCCGGAGCCGGCCCGCAGCCGCCGCTTTCGTCGCCGCAGCCGAGCGTGGACAAGAGGAAGACGGCGTTCAGGGCGGCCAGAAGGCGCAGGCGCGATTTCACCCCCAGAGTTTAAGGCCTCGCCGCGGTTTCGTCAACCCTGGAGGAATCATAGGCATCAACCGCTTCCGCCGCTAAGGCGGGAATTGGCGATACCGTTGCGCCGCAGGCATGGTCATGAGCGGCCATCCTCTTCCCACGAAGTTCCTCCCCGCCGAGAGCGCCCCCACCGAGGAGGTCCGCCGCCAGCATGAAGTCCTCTCGTCCCTGCCCTTGGTGACCGGCCTGCTCGACGCGATGCCCAACATGGTCATGATCCTCAACGAGAACCGCCAGATCATCTATGCCAACAAGGTCACGCTCGATACCTTGCAGGTGGGCCTGGACGCGATCCTCGGCAAGCGGACCGGCGAGGCCATGGACTGCATCCACGCCCGCGAGGAGGTGGGAGGCTGCGGGACCACCGAGTTCTGCACCGCCTGCGGCGCGGCCGGCGCCGTCGCCTGCGCCCTGAAGGGGAAGCCGGACGCGCAGGAGTGCCGCATCCCGGTCCGGGAGCCGAAGCCGGACTTGGACCTCAAGGTCTGGGCCACGCCATTCCGGCACGAGGGGTTCGCCTTCACGATCTTCGCCGCCGAGGACATCAGCCACGAGAAGCGCCGCCGCATCCTGGAGCGCATCTTCTTCCACGACGTAATGAACACGGCCGGAGGCGTGAAGGGATTGTCGGAAATCCTGGAGGGGTCGGGTCCCGCGGAGGCCTCCGAGATCGCCAAGCTCCTGCGCCTGTCATCGGATCAACTGGTCGAGGAGATCCGCTCGCAGCGCGACCTGGCCTCCATCGAGAACGGAGAGTACAAGACGGCCCCCACTCCCATCCCCTTGCGGCCCTTCCTCGAGGTCGCCGCCCGGCTCTGCGCCGCCCATGAGACGGCCAAGCACCGGAGCATCGTCGTGGACCCGGGCGTCCCCGCCGAGACCATCGTCACGGACCCCGTCCTGCTCATGCGCGTGGCGGGCAATATGATCAAGAACGCCCTGGAGGCCGAGGGCCCCGGCGCCGTGATCACCGTGGGGTGCGCGAAGGTCGAGGGCGGGCGCTACGCCGTGTGGGTGCGCAACGCCTCGGTCATGCCGCGCAAGGTCCAGCTCCAGGTCTTCCAGAGGTCCTTCTCGACCAAGGGGGAAGGGCGCGGCCTGGGAACTTACAGCATCAAGCTGCTGAGCGAGCGCTTCCTGAAAGGGAAGGCGTCCTTCACGTCAGTGGAAGGCCGCGGCACCGAGTTCCGGGTCACGCTCCCGCCGTCCATCTCCTGAGGCGAGGACTCGAAGTTCGGCGCGGCCCCCCGCGCTCACCCTTGTTCGGCCTTCCTCGGCCTTGCTAGACTGTCGTCATGATCCAAGACCTGCTCGGCTCGATCGCCTCGACGCAAGCCTACCGCCGCTTCGCCGCGGAAAAGACGAGCCGCACCCTCCTTTACCTCTTCTTCATCAGCCTCCTGTTCACGATCGGCGGCTCGATCGCGATGCAGCTGCGCATCGGGCCGGTCGTCGACGAGACCTTCTCCTGGCTCGCCGCGGAAGTCCCGACCTTGACCTTCTCCGCCGGCAAGGTCACGAGCTCCGATCCCGCCCCGAAGCGCCTCGAGCACCCGAAGGCTCCCGAGGTCGCGGTCATGATCGACACCGCCCGGACCGAGCCGGTCACCGTGCAGACGATGAAGGACGCCAAGGTGCTCGCCTACCTGACCAACAACGCGCTGTACATCGAGCAGCAGCAGGGGAAAATCGAGGTCTACGACCTGTCGAAGGCCGCGCTCGAGCGCCCGATGGTCGTCGACGCCAAGTTCTTCCACGACGCCGCCGGCGCGCTGAAGAAGGTCGTCTATCCGCTCGCGGTCCTCACCGTGTTCGTGTTCGCGGCGGCCTGGACGGCCTTCGCGGCGCTGCTGTACTCGCTGCTCGCCATGCTCCTGCAGTCGATCGGGGGCGGCACGCTCGCCTTCGGCTCGCTCTATCAGATCGCGATCCACGCCCAGACGACCGCCCTCCTCGCGCGGATCATCATGTCCTTCCTTCCGTTCGCGGTCCCGATGTCGGGGCTGCTCACGATCCTCATCACCTCGGTCTATCTCTGGATGGCCGTGAAGGCCAACGCGGCCGCGGCTGCGGCCGCCGAGACCTCGGCCATTTGAAAGCCGGCTTGGCGCTGGCGCTCCTCGCGTCCCTCGCCGGCGGCTGCGAGTGGCTGACGGGCGATTTCCGTCTCTCGGGCGTCGTGGAGATCTCTCCGCTCCTCGAGGCGCGGGCTCCGAAGACGAACTCGGTGCTGTTCGTCATCGCGCAGAACGACGGCGGCGTGCCCGTCGCCGTGCACCGCATCGTCAACCCCGATTTCCCCGCCTCATTCAAGATGTCGCCGCAGGACCTTCTCGTCCCGGGCATCCGCCGCAACGAGCACCTCACCATCGTCGCCCGGCTCAACGCGCACGGCATCCTTTCCGCCCCGAAGCCGGGAGACCTCGAGGGCCGCAGCCCGCAGCCGGCGCATCCCGGCGACCGCGGCGTGAAGGTGCGCCTGGATAAAGCTCTATGAAGGTCCCCCGCCTCGCCGCGCTGGCGCTCGCCGCCGGCCTCGCCGCTTGCGGCGGACCTTCGGTCCGCGGCTCTTCCGCATCCGGGACGATGTCCGGGCTCGACGTCCTCGTCTCGGACGGCTTCCGGCCCCTGCGCGGCAAGCGCGTCGGCGTGATCGCCAACAGCACCGCCGTCGACCGGCGCGGGCGCTCGATCGTGGACCTGCTCGCCGCGGCCCCCGGCGTGAATCTCGCCGCCATCTTCACGCCCGAGCACGGATTCGCGGCGTCCGCCGAGTCCGAGAACATCGCGTCCGGACGCGCTCGCGTCGACGGCAAGGAGATTCCGCTGTACAGCCTCTATTCGAACGGGATCAAGGGCATGCGGCCCACGCCCGAACAGCTCCAAAATCTGGATGTGCTTGTCTTCGACATACAGGACGTCGGCGCGCGCTTCTACACCTACCTCGCCACGATGGCGATGGCGCTCGAGGAAGCCAAGACCGCGGGCGTGGACTTCATCGTCCTCGACCGCCCGAACCCGATCCGCGGCGACATCGTCGAGGGGCCCATGCTCGCCGACCCGAACCTGCGCTTCGTCACGCCGACCGCCTACTTTCAGGTGCCCGTCCGCCACGGCCTCACCGCGGGGGAGATGGCGCTCTGGCACAACCGCTCCGTCGGCCATCCGCACTTGAGCGTCGTCAAGATGGCCGGCTGGAAGCGCTCGATGTGGTTCGACGAGACCGGCCTGCCCTGGGTGCCGCCGTCGCCGAACATGCCGAACGTGGAAGCCGCCGCGCTCTATCCCGGCATCGGCATCTTCGAGGCCTCCAACATAGCGGTCGGCCGCGGCACGCCCGCGCCGTTCCGCTGGATCGGCGCGCCGTGGCTCAAGGCCGACG
>JAQTNG010000065.1 GCA_028714015.1 Elusimicrobiota bacterium
AGCGCAGGGCAAGCCGATACTGGCCGCGGTCGGCCCCCTGCCGCCCGAGCACCTGAAGGCGGACGAAGGCGAGATCGCGCGCCACTTCGTGGCCGTGCTGGCCGATCCGGAGGTCCGGCCCGACGCGGCCGTGCGCATAGGCCCCAATCACGCGGTGGTCCTCGATCTGGACGGCGCGCGCCGGGCGGTCCTGCCGCTCCCGTCGCCCGAGCTGGGCGAGTCTCTCGCCCGCCTGGCGCTCGAGGCGATCACTCCTCTGCGCCCGGATGGCCCGGCCCTCCCCGCCTGGACCGGGGCCGTCCGCGAGACGGAGCTCTCCGCGGCCCCCGACGAGGCGCTGATCGTATCCGTCTTCGCCGCGCTCGTCGCCGCGCCGGCCGCCCAGACCGAGCCCGGGCTCGTCGAGATCCTGCTCCACGCCGCGGGCGAGCGCGGCGACGCCGCGGCGCGCGCCGCCCTGACGCGGGCGCTCGAGGTCCGCTGGGCCGGCTGGGATCCGGCGCGGCGCTGCTTCCTCTCCGGCTCCGGCTCGCCGCTGACGATGCACGCCCGCTGGGCGTCCTTGTTCTGGGACGCGCACGCGCTGACGGGCGAGCCCCGGTGGCGCGACGCCGCCGCGGCCGTCAGCGACCACCTGCTCCGGGTCCTCTGGGACTCGAACACCGGCGCCTTTCGCAGCCAGCCTTCCATCTATCCCGCCGACGGCAACGCCCTGGCGGCGTCGGCTCTCCTGCGCGCGCACGCCTACGGCCATCCGGGCGCGGGCGAGGCGGCCCTGAAGACCTTGAGCTTCCTCCAGACCCGCCTGTACGATCCGGTTCTGGGCCTGCAGCACTCGGCCGGCGGCGAGGGGGAATCCGTCGTCGGCCTGCTCGGCGACGCGGCCGCGACGGCGCTCGCCTTCACAGACGGCTTCCTCGCGACCGGCATGAAGGCGCACCGCGAGTTCGCGGACGCGATGCTTCGCTTCCTCTTTCAGGAGCTCTGGGAGCGCGAGTCGGGCGGATTCCTCGACCGCGTCTCCCGCGCCGGCGATCCGGCCATCCTGCGCGAGCCGCACGTGGACCCGGCGCTGAACGCCGCCGCCCTCGAGGTCTGCCGCCGCATGCACCACCTCAAGGGCAACCACAACTACCGGCGCTGGCTCGATTGGGGCCTGAGGGGGGCGTGGAACTCGGTCGTGGAGGACTCCCGCCCCCACGCCCGCGCCGGCCTGGCCCGCGTCGCCGACCTGCACGCGCGCGGGCGCAAGGACTTCGAGCTCGTCGGCCGACCCGGCGAGCCGAAGGCCGACGCCCTGCTCGCCGCCGTGAACCGTCTGTACCTGCCGCGCAAGGTGATCTCCTTCGTCGATCCCGACGACCAGGACTACATCCTGGCGCACCGCCTCGAGGCCGAGACCTACCCGCGCGTGTTCGGCTGCGGCTGGGACCTGCGCCGTCTGGCCGACGCGGCCGAGCCCGCGGGCGTGCCCGCCGTGGCCGAGGCCGTCACGCGCTCCGCGCGGCCGGAGGGGGACCCGAAGTGACCCCCGTGAAACATTTCGCCGAAGGCTTCTCGGACGACAAGGACTGGCGCAAGGCCGCGGCCGCCGCCGCGAGGGCGGCGCGCACGCGCCTCGGCCCCGGGCCCTGCGACCTGGCGCTCGTGTTCGTCGCCGAGGCGTTCGCCGATTTCGATCCCGCCGAGTTCTCGACGCTCCTCGCCAAGAGCCTCGCGCCCCTGCGCGTGCTCGGCTGCAACGCGAGCGGCGTCATCGCGGGCCGCAAGGAGGTCGAGATGACTCCCGGCATCTCGATACTGGCCATGCGCCTGCCCGGCGTGCGCGTCCAGCCCTTCGCCTTCACCGCGGCGGAGCTCGGCAAGCTCGAGAACGGGGCCGCGCTCGTCAAGGAACTCGATCTTTACCCGAACGAGAATCCGAAGTTCATGGTCCTGGGCGACCCGCTGAGCGGCGACCCCGAGCGCATGGCCGCGCTGTTCAACGAAGGCTACCCCGGCGCGCCTCTCGTCGGCGGCATGGCCAGCGGCCCGCTCCTGCACAAGCCCGCCTGGCTTCTCCTCGGCTCCCACGTCCTGACGCAGGGCCTCGCGGGAGTCGCCTTGGTCGGCCCCGTCGAGATACAGACCGTCGTGGCCCAGGGCTGCCGCCCGATCGGCGACCCCCTGATCGTCACCAAGGCCGAGGGCAACGTCCTGCACGAGCTCGGCGGACGCAACCCGCTCGAGGTCCTGCGGGAGACGCTCTCCAAATGCACGCCCGCCGACCAGAGCCTCGCGCGCAGCTCCCTGTTCGCGGGCCTCGTCATGAACGAGGGCCGCTCCGAGTTCCGCCGCGGAGACTTCCTCATCCGCAACGTCCTCGGCTACGACGACAAGTCGGGCTCGCTCGTGCTCGGCTCGAACCTGCGCCGCGGCCAGACCCTCCAGTTCCAGCTGCGCGACGCGCAGACCTCCGACCAGGACTTCTCGATGCTGCTGGGCGCCCTGCCCGAGACCGACGCGGCCCCTCGCGGCGCGCTGCTGTTCTCGTGCTGCGGCCGCGGCAAGGGCCTGTACGGCGAGTCGGACCACGACGCGACCTTGGTTCAGAGCCGACTTGGCCCCGTGCCGATGGCCGGCTTCTTCGCCAACGGCGAGTTCGGCCCCGTCGGCGGCCGCAACTTCGTGCACGGCTACACGTCGAGCCTCGCGCTGATCAAATAGCCGCGCATCCGTCGCGGTCCTCCTTCCCGTCGTAAATTTCGCTTCATTTGGAACCTTGGGAATATTGGCCGTATCATTGCATGAGCGATTGGATTCCGGCTCCACCCGCCCAGGAGGCCTTGATGCGATTTCCGTCCCTGCTGTTCTGCCTGCTAATGCTGCCGTCCGCCGCCCGCGCCGCCTCGCCTCGCGCGCAACTGAAGGAATTGGTCGAGCAGGCGCGGAAAACCCCGGATGACGACGCCTTACGCGAGAAGATCATCAAGCTGGCCGTGAAGCTCAAGCCCGCTCCCGCCCTGCCCGAGGAAGCGGAGCGCCGGATGGCGCGGGGCACGGCGGCGTTCAAGGGCGCGAGATCGATCTCGGACTATCGGGACGCGGCGAAGGAGTTCGAGGAGGCTGTTTTGTCCGCGCCGTGGTCCGGCGACGCCTATTACAACCTCGGCGTGGCTCAGGACAAGTCGGAGGATTACGCGGCGGCGCTGCGCAGCCTGAGGCTCGCGCGGCTGGCGCTGCCCAACGGCAAGGAGATCAAGGATCTGATCTACGCGGTCGAGTACCGCAACGACAAGAAGAACTCGCCCGAGGCGAAGGCCGATCGCGAGGCCGGGCTTCAGAAGGAGAAGGAGGCGGCGCGCAAGAAGAGCCTCGAGGGGGCCGTCTTCGCCCAGACCAAGAGCTTCGATTACGGCACCGCCGAGTGGGTGATCTCCTTGAACTACGGCCAGGGCGCGATCACCTACAACGTGATCAGCTACGCCGGGGAGGAGTGGCGGCAGCGCATGGCGAACTCCGGTTATCACGGCGGCAAGGTCACGATGGCCAGCGGTCCGGCCGAGGGGACCCATTTCACCCTCGTCAACCGGGAGAGCCTCCCGATGGTCACGCCGGGCGATTCCCTGACGTGCGACGTCTCGCCGGACGGATCGAGCTGCACCTGCGCGGGCACGCTGAGCGACAACGACGTCTGGGTATTCCAGAGACGCTAGACCGGACGATCGAAGGGGGAACCAGAGCGATGAGAATGCGATTCACGATGTTCGGACTCCTGGCGATCGCGTCGATCGTCATCCCTCGCCCGACCGTCGCGGCGGACGCTGCGGCGAGCCGGAAGTCGTTCAAAGAAGACCCCTTAGCCTGGGTGGCCGGCGAGAGGGAAGAAGCCCGCAGGGGCGTGGCGGAGCAGCGGGAGCGCGTGGCCGCCTCGAAGCGGGCGATATCCAAGGCGGAGGGCGCCTTGCGGTTGTCCCGGGAATATAAGGATGCCGAAGCCGAACCCATCGCCCAGCAAGCCCTGGAAACCGGGCAAAAGTCCCTGGCGCTCGCGGAACGCCACCTGAAGGAACAGCAGCGGCGCGAGGAAACCCTCGGCGAGATCATCACGGGCAACGCCCGCGGTCTGGAGTCGGCGATGGCCTTGCCTCTGAATATGCGAGGCGACGTGAGGTTGGGCGTCGGCGCCAACAGCGTGCCGTTGGACCCCACCCACGTGGTGCTGCCGGGCGAGGACATCACGACCGGCGCGAAAGGCCAGGTCACCCTTACGCTTCTCAACGGCGAAGCCATCACCTTGGGGCCGAACACGAGCTTCTCCTTCACCAAGGTGCGCAAAGGTCCGATCGAGCAGTTCCTCTACGAGCTCAAAAACGGCCGTGGACGAGTCCTGAGCAAGGGGGCTTACGCGCCCGGTGCGGTTCGGGGATCGATCCACGACGAGCGGCGCTACCGGGCCGTCGCCGCCGTCGCCGCGGTCCGAGGCACCGACTTCCTCATGACGGCCGGGGCGGACGGCATCGGCCGATTCTCGCTGTACGACGGACGCATCGAACTCGGCGCCGATGAGGCGGACAAAGTTCGCGACAGCCTCAAGCCCTGGTGGCTGACCGAGGGCGTGCCGGCCTACGCGGCTCCCGCGGCGGAAAAGGTCTCGCGCATCGCGGCGCTGCGCGGGGCGGCGTCCATCGTGAACAAGGAAAAGGGCGCCCGGCCGGCGAAGGCCGGGGATTCTCTGATCGCGGGCGAACGTCTGGAGACGGGCGAGGGCTCTCTCGCTCATCTCGATCTCGTCCGCGGACAGCGCGTCGTCATCGGCGAGGCGGCGAGGTTCACCGGGATGGCCGACTCGAAAGGCGCGCCGATGTACGGCGTCGGCCGGGGTAGGGCTCACGTGTGGGGGGCCGGCAACAAGGAGCCGTCCCAATTCCTGACCCCCAACACCGTCGCCGAATCCCGCGCACGGGAATTCGAGGTGCGCGTGGACGCGGACGGCGCCGCGGAATACACGCCCGTCGTGGGAAGCCTCGACATCAGCGCCACCGGCGACAAGCTCGATTGGTCGAAGATCGACGCATGGCTGGACGAATAAGGCGAGGACCCGATGATGCGAAAGATCGCTTTGGGCCTGTCGGTCGCGGCCGTCTGGTCATTCGGCTCGCCGTGCTTCGCGTTCAGCGTTCCTGAGACCCATGCCGCGGGGGATTGGATGTGCCCTTGTCCCGGCGGGGAGAAGCCGCTGGGCTCCGCCTCGAGCTGCGAGGAGAAGTGCTACGGCTCGTCAGCGCCGAGCCGCAACTACGAGGCCGAGCGCCAAGCCCAAGAGGCCGCGGCGGCGGCGGCGGAGGCGGAGCGGCAGCGGCGGGCGGACATCGAAGAGCAGCGCAAGGTCACGGAAGAGAAGCTTCACCAGGAGGAGGTCGAGCGGGAGGCGGAGTTCCTGCGCCAGCGCGACTCCACGGTCCTGCGCGGCTCCTCCGGCATCCGCATCACTCCGAACGCCTCCGGCGGGAAGGAGCTGCGCGGGAGCGCGAGCGAGCCCGCCGCCCGCGGGCTCAGGCCCGCCAAGGAGGCCGCCGACCTGGGCGGCAAGCAGGCGGCGTGGAAGCAGCTCAACTGCGCCGCGGCGATCTCCGGCTACGCGTTCGCGGCCTTGTCCAATGTCGACAAGCCGGACTATGAGGAATTCCGCAATCTCACGGGGGAGGCGCTCACCGCCCTCAACGGCGGCCGCCCCGGGGTGGAGTGCCCCGCGGCGCCGGCCGCGCCCCCGGCCTACGGGAAGGGCGGCGCGGAGCGCGTCGCGGCCCAGTACAAGGCCCTCGTCGAGCGCGGCGCGAAGCTCGCCGAGGACCTGGCGAGGACGCGGGTCAAGCGCCAGGACTCGCTCGACAAGCTCATCGCGATCACGAAGGCCATCGCCGACCCCAAGGAGAAGGGCGAGCTCGACAAGCTGCGGGCGGCGCGGGAGAAGCTGGCCGAGGCTCAGGACAAGGAATACGCCCATAAGCGAGAAGAGCAGAGGAAGATAAACGAGGCCAACCAGCGCGCGGCGGAGGAGCTGAAAAAACGGGCGCTGGCCGAGGCCCTGGCCGCTCAGCGTACCTCGCATAACGAATACGGGAAAAATACCGAGCACGAGTCCCGCGTCTTGACCGACCTGAAAAAAATGAAGGAAGCGGCCGACGCGGTCGGCTCGGGCAAAGCCGACGCGCTGAAGAGACTTCAAGAGCAGCTGTGAGAGTGAATCCACCGTCAAGGAGCGAACCGTGCTGAAGAAAACGATCATTGCGGCGGCGATGCTGGCGTGCCTTCGGGCCGGGGCGGCGGCCGCGAATCCGGCGCTGGATAAATCCTTGTTCGACGCGGTAATGAAGGACGACAGGATCGCAGTGGCGGAGGCGATTTCCAAAGGCGCCAACGTGAACGCGAAGGACGCCGCCGAGAAGACCCCGTTGTACGACGCCGCCTACAACAAGACCAAGGCGATCGCCGAACTGCTGATCTCCAAAGGCGCCGATGTGAACGCGAAGGATAAATACGGAGCGTCTCCCCTTCATGCCGCGGTGGAGCAGGGAAAAAAGGACCTCGTCGAGCTGCTTCTCGCCAGCGGCGCGGACCTCCACGCGATATACAGCCTCTACGAGGGGACGGCGCTGCACCGGGCGGCCGCCCAGGGTGATCCGGAGGTCGCGGCGCTGCTGATCTCGAAGGGTCTGAGCGTCAGCGAGACGGGGAAATACGGCACCCTGCTGCACGTCGCGGCCACCGCCGGAAAAAAAGAGATGGCCGAATATCTCATCTCCAAAGGCGCGGACGTGAACGCGAAGAACACCTACGGCGCGACGCCGCTGCACGAGGCCGCCGACCACGGCCGCAAGGGCGTCGTCGAGCTTCTCGTCGCCAAAGGGGCGGACCTCAGCGCCAAGACGAGCGCCGGCTGGGGGGGCGGCGGCGCGACCGCGCTCCACAAGGCCGCGGAGGGGGGGTACAAGGAGATCGCGGAATTCCTGCTCGCCAAGGGCGCGGACATCGAATCGAAGAATCTCGACGGCGCGTCCCCCTTGTACTTGGCTGCGTACAGGGGCCAAAAGGAGATCGTCGAGTTTCTGATCGCCAAGAAAGCCGACGTCAACGCGAAAAACAAAGATGGGGACGTGCCGCTGAGCATGGCGTTGATGCAGGGGAAGATGGATATCGCCGAGGCGCTGATCCGCGCCGGCGCGGACCTCAAGGTCGTCAACAGCGAAGGCCGCACGTTGCTGCATTCCGCGGCGCTCAACGGCGACGCCCGGTCCATGGAGCTGCTGCTGGGGAAAGGCGCCGACGTCGAGGCCGTGGACAATAACGGACGGACCCCTTTGTCCGTGGCCGACAGCACGGAGTGCGTGAAGCTGCTGCTGGCGCGCGGCGCCGATGCCAACGCGAAGGATAAAGAAGGGAAGACGCCGCTGCATTACGCCGCGCGGGACAGGTCCACCGGGACCGTCGAGCGATTGCTGGCGAAGGGAGCTCAGGTGGACGCGAAGGATAAAGACGGCCAGACCCCGCTCTATTTCGCCGCTTGGTACAAGAAGCCCGAGACCGTCAAGCTCCTGCTCGCCCGAGGCGCCGATCCGAAGGCCAGCGATTATTCTCCGACGATCATCGCGGCCAAGTACGGCGACAAGGCCGTCATGGATGCGATCCTCGGAAGCGGCATCAGCACGAACATGAAGCTCGGCCCTTCCGAAGAGCCGCTCGTTTGCATCGCCGCCGGCTGGGGCGACGGCAACAAGGCGGCGGTCGATTCGCTCATCGCCCACGGCGCGAACGTCAACGCGAAGACCAAGTCGGGCAATACGGCGTTGCACGACGTCGCGATGAAGGAGATCGTGCGCGCGCTGCTGGCCAAGGGCGCGGACGTCAACGCCAAGGGACAGAATGGCTGGACGCCCCTGCACGCCGCGATATCGCATTATTCGACGTCGACCGGGACGATCGCCGCGCTGCTGTCCGCCGGCGCCGACGTCGGCGCCAAGGACGATCAGGGCAGGACCCCGCTGCAGATGACCGACGGCGTCAGCAATGAGGAGCGAAAACAGGCGATCATCGCGCTTCTCCAGGCGCATATGGCCAAGAAGTCGACCCCGCGGCAGCTGATGACCAGCCTGCTCGACCAATTCAAGGGGCACTCGGACAACGACGAATTGCGCAGATCCATCATCGCCGCGGCGCTCAAGATGAAGCCGGCTCCGGCGATCCCCGCGGAGGCGGAGGACGCCGCGGGGCGCGGGGCGTACATCTTCAAGAGCGCCAAATCGGAGGAGGACACCTTGGCCACCGCCAAGGAGTATCTGAAGGCGGTCGAGGCCGCTCCGTGGGTGGCGAACTACTACTACAACCTGTGCGCCGTCCTGGAGAAGACGCCCTACATGCGCCAGGCGCTCCACGCCTGCAAGCTGTACCTCGAGGCCGCCCCGAACGCGCCGGACGCCTCCGACATCCGCCAAACCATCTCCGGTCTGAAGTTCGCGGTGGCCAAGAACGACGAACAGATCAAGGGGCGTACCGCCCTCCGGGACGGGGGCCCCGATGACCTGTATCGTTCCGGCGGGGTCGTCGGGCAGGCGGGGGGATACGACGCGGCGCTCAAGGTGATCGTGGACTGGCAGGAGTCCCCGCCCAGGTATCGTGTGTTCCGCGCGTGCATCGAGGGTGAAAGCGTGAAAGGCGGTTCTCACGACTTGGTCGCCACCGACGCCTGGGTGAACACCTGCCAGGCCGGCGTCAGCATGCACCTGGTGATCAGATCGGAAGGCCAGGGCTACGTCGAGCTGAGCCAGGGATCGGGCGGCATTCGCACGACGATCGACGAATTGTTCCAGCAAAAGCTGAAGGCCTTGGCAAAATCCCCGCTCTTCGTGGACTCCGGATATGGAAGCGAAAAAGGAGCCCGCTTTTATGCGTCCGTCTTGCAGGGAGGGCCGAACAATCAGACCGCCGGCTACGACATGTTCGAATGCGACTGCAACGGGAAGCTTCTGCGCCAGGACCCGCGCGCCTTGCCGGACGACTTCGTTTCCATCGAGTCGAAGATCGCTTCGGGATTCGGGCGGTTCAGCGCCCTGATCGATTACAAAGGCGTTTCCGAATCAGGCTGCAACGGAAAATTCGCCGGGGTAACCGGCTACCATTTCGGAGAGAAGGAGTAGCCGCGGGACGGTCCCTGATCCCAGCCCCGGCGCGTCAGAACTTCCCGAAGGCGAAGTATTGCTTGCCGTTCTTCCCCGTCCACTGGAACTCGAGCGTCTCGCGGGATAGGTGCGAGAGCCGCGCGCGCCCGCCGTTCCAAGCCGCGAGCGGCCCGGTGAAGACCGCGCCGTCCCGCGTCGCCTTCCAGGTCCCCTTGCCGCCGTTCGGGGACGAGTAGGTCCCGTCCGCCGCAAGATCGATGCGCCCGAGCGTCGAGCCGACGCCGTCCCACGTGCCGACGAGGCCGTCCCCCGACGCGGGCGCGGCGGCCGCCGCCGGCGGCGCTCCCTGGGCCTCCGCGAACGAGCCGTTCGCCGGATCGATCTTGATCTTCGAGACCGCGTCGCCGGCATAGGTGAAGGTCAGCTTGTACGGCCCCGCCGTCGCCTCGTCGGCGGAGCCGAAGACCTTCTCGACGTCCGAGCGCGAGCTTCCCGCGCCGATTCCGGAGGACAGCTTGACGCCTTTCTTCAGCGTCAGGTGCCAGATCTCCTGGCGTCGGCCTCCCGTGTTCACCGAAAACCCCGGATAGCCGAACGTGCGGGCGTCGAAAGTCTTCTCGGTGGGCGCGCCGAACTTCTTCTTGATCTCGGGGCCGGTCATGGTCAGCGCGAGCCCGTTCGACAGCGGCTCGACGGGGTTCTTTCCGCCGCCGGCCGCGGGCGCGGCGAGCAGGCAGAGCAGGGCGAGGGGGGCGAGCGATCTTCTCATGGCGTCTCCGTTTTTTCGGCGTGAACGCGGTGCAACGCTCCAGCCGACGAGGGCCGTCTCGGCGCGGCGGTTCCGGTCATTTAATCCTTACGCCTGCGCAATGGAGCGTGCCGGGTGCAACGATTAGAATGACGCGCGGGAGGAAAATGAATAACAAGGCAGGCGCCGTCACGCATCCCCGGCCGTCCTTCGCGCCGGCGAGGGTCCGCGAGCCGACGATTCTCCTCTCGGCGATCGAGAAGCTCCAGCCGCACGACCATCTCTGCCTCCTTTATACCAGGAGGGAGGAGCAGTTCGCGGCCGTCGTCCCCTTCATGCGCTTCGGGCTGGAGCGCGGCGAGCGCTGCGTCTACATCGTCGATGAGAACACCGCCGACGACGTCCTGCGGGCCTTGAGGGACGACGGTGTGGACGCGGCGGCGGCCGTCAAATCGGGCGCTTTCGCCGTCATGAGCAAGAAGGACGCCTACCTCAAGGAGGGCTATTTCGCCCCGGAGCTGATGATCCGGTTCCTGGAGGAAGCGGTCGCGCAAACGGAGTCGCTGGGCTACGCCGCTTTGAGAGTGACCGGTGAGATGACCTGGGCCTTGGGGCCGGAGCCGGGCGTCGAGAGGGTCATCGAGTACGAAGCGAAGCTCAACGACGTCATACTCCGGCGCAATCTCTCCGCCCTCTGCCAGTACAGCCGGGTCCGCTTCAGCCCCGCCGTCATCAAGGAAGTGGTCCATACCCACCCGTACGTCATCAGCGGGGGCGTGGTCGCCAAGAACCCGTTCTTCATCCCTCTCAAGGAATACCTCTCCCCAACCCAGCCCGCCGTCGAGGTGGAACGCCTCCTGGAGAACATAGGCGCGTTTCAGAAGACGCAGGACGATCTGCGCCGGCAGGCCGAGGAGGTCCGGGACCTCTACGAGAAGGCGCCCTGCGGCTATCACTCTCTCGACGCGGGCGGCGTCTTCGTGCGCGTCAACGAGACCGAGCTCCGGTGGCTCGGTTACGCGCGCGAGGAGATCGTCGGCAGGAAGAAGTTCTTGGATCTGATCACGCCCGAGAGCCGGAAGGTCTTCGACGCCAATTTCCCGGCCTACAAGGAGCGGGGAGTGGTTCAGGACCTCGAGTTCGACATGGTCCGCAAGGACGGCTCGATCCTTCCGGTCCTGTTGAACTCCACGGCGATCAAGGACGCCGCCGGCCGTTTCGTGATGAGCCGCTCGACCGTCTACGACAACACGCTCCGCAAGAAGGACGAAGGGACCCGCGCCCGCTTGGCGGCCATCGTCGAGTCCTCGGACGACGCGATCCTCGCCAAGACCCTGGACGGGACGATCACCGCGTGGAACGCCGGGGCGCGCAAGCTCTACGGCTACGAGGCGGAGGAGATCGTGGGGAAGTCCTTCATGATCCTCGTCCCGCCCGAGGGATACGAGGAGGCCGCCTCGATATTGGAGAAGAGCCGGCGCGGCGAGCCTATCGCCCCTTGCGAGACGACGCGCGTGCGCAAGGACGGGCGGCGCCTGAAGGTCTTCCTGACGGTCTCCCCGATTCGGGACGGCTCCGGCGCCGTCGTCGGCGCCTCCACCATCGCCCGCGACATCACCGAACGCAAGCGGACGGAGGAGGCTCTGCGCCGCAGCGAGGCGAACCTCAATCGCGCTCAGGCCGTCGCGCACATCGGAAGCTGGTATCTGGACATTTCCCAGAACGAGCTCCTCTGGTCCGACGAGACCTACCGGATGTTCCTGATTCCCATCGGGACTCCCATGACGTACGAGACGTTCCTGGAAAAGGTCCATCCGGACGACCGCGCGGCCGTCGACGCGGCCTGGACCGCCGCCCTGAAACACAAGCCCTACGACATCGAGCACCGCGCGTTGGTCGGCGGGCAGGTCAAGTGGGTCCGGGAGCGGGCCGAGGTCGAGTTCGGCCCGGACGGCAGAGCTCTCCGGGGCGTCGGCACGGTTCAGGACGTCACCGAACGAATACGGACGGACGAAGAACTGCGCCTCATCGCCGAAGAATTGACGGATGCTCAGCGCATCGCGCAGGTGGGTAATTGGCGCTGGATGGTGGGCGCGGACGCGGTCTATTGGTCCGATCAACTCCACCGCCTCGCGGGCCGTGACCCGAAGGCCCCCGCTCCCGGCTACCCGGGACAGCTGAAGATCTACTCCCCGGAGAGCGCGGCGCGCCTGGACGCCGCGGTCCAGGAGGCCCTGAAGAACGGGACCCCCTACGAGCTCGACCTGGACCTGATCCTCCCGGACGGCGGCCGCAGGGCGGTGGTCGCTCGGGGCGAGGCGGTGCGCGACGCGGCCGGGAAGGTCGCGATGCTGCGCGGAACGCTCCAGGACATCACCGAGCGCAAGCTGGCGGAAGAAGCTTTGAGGAGAAGCGAAGAACGCCTGCGGCTCGAAGCCGCTCGTATGCCCATCGCCTATATCGTATGGGACAAAGACTTCCGCGCGGACTCCTGGAACCCGGCGGCGGAAAAGATTTTCGGGTTTACCTTCGACGAAGTGAAAGGACGGCATCCGTCTGAGACGATTGTCCCCCCTGCGGCGAAACCCCAGGTGGATGACATCTGGACCAGGCTCCTCGCCGGGGATGCCTCGGCCCATAGCCTGAATGAAAACCGGACCAAGGACGGCCGCACCATCATTTGCGAGTGGACCAACACCCCATTGAAGCAGCCGGACGGCACGGTGCTCGGGGTGATGTCCATGGTCCAGGACATCACCGAACGAGTGCGGGTGGAGGAGGCGCTGCGGAAGTCAGCCCGGGCGCTGCGGACGCTGAGCCTCTGCAACGAGGCCGTGGTCCGGGCCCGCGACGAGCAGGACCTTCTCGAGAAGATCTGCGGGGCCATCGTCAGCGGCGACGGGTTCCTCTTGGCCTGGGTCGGGTATCGTCAGGACGACGAGAGAAAGACGGTCCGGCCGGTCGCGCACGCCGGACACGAGGAAGGGTATCTCGAGGGGATCGACGTGACTTGGGCCGACGAGGAGCGGGGCCGGGGTCCGAGCGGCGCCGCCATCAGGACGAAGTCCGCGGTGATCTGCCGGGACATCCGGACGGATCCGCGCATGGCTCCTTGGCGCGCGGACGCTCTCAAGCGCGGCTACATCTCGACGATCGCCCTTCCCTTGCTGTCGGGAGATCAGGTCCTCGGGGTCTTGGTGATCTATTCCCGCGAGACCGAGGCGTTCGGGGAGGATGAGGTCGGCCTTTTGAAGGAGCTCGCCGACGACCTGGCCTACGGCATCGAGTCTCTGCGCGCCCGCGCGGAGGTCCTCCGGGTTCAGGAGGCCCTGCGCCGCTCCAGCGCCTACAACCGCAGCCTCATCGAGGCGAGCCTCGACCCCTTGGTCACCATCGGCCCCGACGGCAAGATCACCGACGTCAACAGCGCGACCGAGCTCGCCACCGGCCGCGCGCGGGAGGATCTGGTCGGCTCGGACTTCTCCGAGTACTTCACGCAGCCCGAGCGGGCCCGGGCCGGCTACCGGAAGGTCTTCCAGGAGGGGCGCGTGCGGGACTACGACCTGGAGATCCGCCGGCGCGACGGGAGCGTGATCCCCGTCCTTTATAACGCGGCCGTCTACAGCGACGAGATGGGCAAGGCGGTCGGGGTCTTCGCGGCCGCCCGCGACGTGACCGAGCGCAAGCGGGCCGAGGACGAGATCCGGCGGCTCAACGCCGAACTCGAGGAGCGGGTCCGGGTGCGCACGGCCCAGCTCGAGGCCGCCAACAAGGAGCTGGAGGCGTTCGCCTACTCCGTCTCGCACGACCTGCGCGCCCCGCTGCGCGCGATGGACGGCTTCTCCCAGATAC
>JAQTNG010000066.1 GCA_028714015.1 Elusimicrobiota bacterium
GTCCATCTCCATGCCCCGGCAGGTCGCGATGTACCTATCCTGCGTGATGACGGAGCTGTCCTCGACCGACATCGGCCGGGCCTTCGGCGGCAAGGACCACTCGACGGTCCTTCACGCGCGCAAGAAAATAGAAAAGAAGATCGAGGAAGACCCGTTTTTCCTGGAGCTCATCAACAAGCTTCAGGCGGACATCAAGGCGGCCGAACGATGATGTGGAAATATGACCGCCTCATTGAGGCCCTGTGAAGAGGGCTTTGCCGTCTTGTGAACAACCTGTGTACGCCTTACGACAATTGGGGACGGCGCGCCGCGCTGGGGATAGTGTGGACAAGTCCGGCGGGTTGTCCACAACGTCCGGAATTTTTTTCTCTAGGGGAAGCCGGGTTATCCACCGTGTCCCCCGCTCGATGACGGAGAGGATGATTTAAATGAAAATAACCATAAGCAAGGAAGAACTGGCACGGGGAGTCCAAACGATACAATCCGCGCTGTCGAGCCGGACCACGCTCCCGATCCTTTTGAACTTTCTCATGGAGACGGAGGACAAGAAGGTGAAGGTCATCTCGACCGACCTCGAAATGGGGGTCAAGCATTACATCAAGGCGGAGATCGAGACGGACGGCGCGATCACCATTCCCGCGAAGAAGTTCGCGGACATCCTCCACAGCCTTCCCGAAGCCCAGGACATAGAGCTGACCGTCGACGCCGGCGGAAAAATCTCGTTGAAGTGCGGCCGGTCCCGGTTCGGGATCGTCGGTTCCCCGAAGTCGGAATATCCCGTCCTCCCGGAATTCAACAAAGCCTCCGCTTTCGAGCTTCCCGCCGGGATCGTGGCCGGCATGATCAAGAAGACGATCTTCGCGGCCTCCTCCGACGAGACCCGCCACGTGCTCAACGGCGTGTTCTGGGCCGCCAAGAAAGGCGTCCTCGAGATGGTCTCGACGGACGGCCGCCGTCTCGCGGTGTGCGCGAAAAAGATCCTTCCGAAGGACAAGGAGTTCTCGGTCATCGTGCCGACGAAGGTCCTCTCCGAGCTTCTGCGGCTCGTCGCGCTGCTCGAGATCGAGGCCAACGATGAGGAAAAGATTCTCGTTGCGGTGACCGAGAATCAGATCACGTTCCAGCTCAAGGAAACGACGATCCTCTCGCGCCTCGTGGGCGGCGCTTTCCCCAACTACGACCAGGTCATTCCGACGAAGCGCGAGGTCGTGTTCACGGCTTCGACGAAGGACCTGCTCGCCGTCACGAAGCGCGCCTCGCTGTGCGCCGTGGACCGGGGAGGCTCGGTCAAGTACGCGCTCAAGAAAGGAGCGCTGCATGTCACCTCTTCGAGCCAGAACAACGAATTCAACGAGGATCTCTCCGTCGAGTACGCCGGAGCCGATTTCTCCGTGGCGTTCAACCCCCAGTTCGTCGTCGACGCCCTGAAGCACGTCGACACGGACGCGGTGACGGTGGCGATGACGAGCCCCGTCAACCCTGCTCTGTTCGAGCCGGTCGGCGGCGACGGCGAGTATAAATTCGTCGTCATGCCGATGAGGCTGTGACCCCGGAAAAGGAAAAACCGGGGCGCTGGTCCACTTCCGGCGACCTGGTCAGGAGTTTTTCGTACCGCGCCGGGACGGTCAACGACAAGCTGGCGCTGCTGAACGCGGTGTGGGACAAGGAGTGCGGCGCCTACGCGAAGCATTGGGCTCTGGTGGCCGTCAAGAAGGGAACGCTGTTCGTGCGTCCGAAGAGCGCGGCGGCGGCGCAGGAGCTTCAGATGAGGTCGGTGGGGCTGCTCCGTTCCTTAAACAAGTATTTCAGCCGTCCGTGGATTGTCGCCGTCAAGACGACTTATCGTTAAATTCTAGAGGCACGACCGTCGATGTTTCCGGCCCAGCCGGAGGGGGAGACGATGTCCGAAGCCGCGATGGAGACGACCGATATGGCCAAGAAGGACGAGAAGTACGATTCATCGAACATTCAGGTTCTCGAGGGGCTCGAGGCCGTCCGCAAGCGCCCCGCGATGTACATCGGCAGCACCGGTCCGTCCGGCCTGCACCACCTGGTGTACGAGGTCGTCGACAACGCCGTCGACGAAATTTTAGCCGGACGCTGCACGACGGTCGACGTCTTCATTCACCAAGGCAACTCGATCACCGTCAAGGACGACGGCTCGGGCATTCCCGTCGACCCGATGAAGGACCCTAAGTTCAAGGGCAAGTCGGCCCTCGAGATCATCCTGACCGTCCTTCATGCGGGCGGCAAGTTCGACACGTCGGCGTACAAGGTCTCCGGCGACCTGCACGGCGTCGGCGTCACCTGCGTCAACGCCCTCTCCGAGTGGCTTAAGGCCGAGATTCATCGCGACGGCAAGATGTGGATCCAGAACTACAAGCGCGGCAAACCCGAGGCCGACGTGAAGGCCGTGGGCAACTCCGACTCGCACGGCACCAAGATCTCGTTCAAGCCCGACCCCGACATCTTCAACGGTCACATGTACTCCTTCGAGACGCTCTCGAACCGCCTGCGCGAGCTCGCGTTCTTGAACGCCGGCGCGAAGATCTCGATCACCGACGAGCGCGATGATAAGCGCCATGCCTTCCATTATGAGGGCGGCATCACGCAATTCGTTCAGCATCTCAACCAAAACAAGAAGGTCGTCCATCGCGAGCCGATCTCGATGAGCAAGGAGAAGGATGAGGTTATCGTCGACTTCGCGATCCAGTACAACGACGATTATTCCGAGACCGTGTTTTCGTTCGTCAACAACATCAAGACACCTGAAGGCGGGACTCACCTGGCGGGCTTCCGCTCGGCGCTGACGCGCGTCGTCAACGACTACCTCAAGAAGTACGACCTGCTCAAGGGCAAGAACTTCAGCGTGACCGGCGACGACGTGCGTGAAGGCCTGTGCGCCGTGCTCTCCTGCAAGATCCAGAACCCGCAGTTCGAGGGCCAGACGAAGTCCAAGCTCGGCAACGCCGAGGTCGAAGGCATCGTCAAGTCCATCGTCGGCGACGCGCTCATCACCTTCTTCGAGGAGAACCCGTCGACCGCGAAGTCCATCTGCGCGAAGGCGATCGCCGGCGCCGAGGCCCGCGAGGCCGCCCGCAAGGCCAAGGATCTCACGCGCCGCAAGGGCGTGCTCGACGGTTCGAGCCTGCCCGGCAAGCTCGCCGACTGCCAGGAGCGCGATCCGGAACGCTCCGAGCTCTTTATCGTCGAGGGTGATTCCGCAGGAGGCTCGGCCAAGCAAGGTCGTGATCGAGTATTCCAGGCCATCCTTCCTATCAAGGGCAAGATTCTCAACGTCGAGAAGGCGCGTCTCGTTAAAATCCTTTCCAACGAAGAAGTCCGAACGCTGATTTCGGCCATCGGCACCGGCATCGGCGAAGGCGAAGACGGCTTGAAGATGGACAAGCTTCGCTACCACAAGCTGATCATCATGGCCGACGCCGACGTGGACGGCCAGCACATCCGCACCTTGGTCCTGACCTTCTTCTATCGTCAGATGAAGCAGCTCGTCGAGAACGGCCACATTTATATCGCCCAGCCTCCTTTGTTCAAGGTCAAGAAAGGCAAGACGGAGATGTATGTGGACACCGAGGAGAAGATGGAGCAGTGGCTCCTCAACGAGGGCCGCAGCTCCCTCGAGGTCACCGCGGTCAATCCGGCCAACGGCAAATCGAAGAAGCTCGACGCCGAGGACCTGCGCGACCTGCTCAAGCTCCTGGCCGAGCTCGAGGCCTTGATCCGTCATATCGGCCGCAAGAGCCTCCACCTCGAGGACTTCCTCGAATATCAGGAGAGCGGCAAACTGCCGCTCTACCGCGTCGAGAAGAGCGCGGGCGAGTATGAGTTCTTCTACTCCGACAAGGAATGGAAGATCTACCGCGACGCCTATGTCGCCGAGCAGAAGAAGAAGCTGATCGAGGAGCGGGCGGCCAAAAAAGCCCCCGTGAAGGCGTCGGCCGCCTCCGCCGAAGGCGAGGCCGTCGCCGAGGAATCGCCTTTGAGCGAGGCTGACGAGGAATCCCTCGAGCCCGACGTCCAGGAGTTGTGGGAGATGGCGAAGCTCGAGAGCCTGTCCAAGAAGTTCAAGGATATGGGCCTCGACCTGAAGTGGTATGAGGTCATGCGCGACGAGAACACCAAGCCTTTGTTCCGGGCGAAGACCTCGCATAACGAGGTCGACGGCTAC
Source organism: Elusimicrobiota bacterium (assembly GCA_028714015.1). GTDB lineage: Bacteria > Elusimicrobiota > Elusimicrobia > UBA1565 > UBA9628 > GWA2-66-18. Next base: position 4,190 of record JAQTNG010000066.1, read on the forward strand.
AGCCTTAAGGACCTGCTCGAGATGGTCCGCGACGCGGGCCGCCACGGCGCGATGATCCAGCGCTATAAGGGTCTCGGTGAAATGAACCCCGACCAGCTCTGGGAGACCACGATGGACCCCAAGCGCCGCCGCCTGCTGCAGGTCAAGATCGTGGACGCGGCCGACACGGAGAACGCCTTCGTCACCCTCATGGGCGACAAGGTCGAGCCGCGGCGCCTGTTCATAGAGAAGCCCTCGACATTTGATGCCGTCGTGCGCGTTCAACACGATCTGAGAGAGGGAAGACCATGAGCAAACCCGACCACCAGCCGGAACTCACCCCCGAGCCCAACGCGAACATCATCCAGCGCGACCTCGGCGCGGAGATGCGCGGCTCCTACATCGATTACTCGATGTCGGTCATCGTCGGCCGCGCCCTGCCCGACGTGCGCGACGGCTTGAAGCCGGTCCACCGGCGCATCCTCTACGCGATGCACGACGAGGGCTTGGCTTCGAACAAGAAGTACTCGAAGTGCGCCGGCGTCGTCGGTGAAGTCCTGAAAAAGTACCATCCGCACGGCGACTCCGCCGTGTACGACGCGATGGTGCGCATGGTCCAGGACTTCTCGCTGCTGCACCCTCTCATCGACGGCCAGGGCAACTTCGGCTCGGTCGACGGCGACCCTGCGGCCGCCTACCGCTACACGGAGTGCCGCCTGGCTAAGATCGCCGAAGACGTGATGGCCGACATCGACCAGGACACGGTCGACTTCTCCGCCAACTTCGACGGCACGACCTCCGAGCCCACCGTCATGCCCGCGAAGGTCCCCAACCTGCTCGTCAACGGCTCCTCGGGCATCGCCGTCGGCATGGCCACCAACATCCCCCCGCACAACCTCTCCGAGGTCTGCGAGGCGGCGATCACCTTGATCAAGGACCCGAAGATCGAGAGCAAGGAGCTCATGAAGATCATCAAGGGCCCCGACTTCCCCACCGGCGGCATCGTGCGCGGCCGGGCCGGCATCAAGGACTATTTCGAGACCGGCCGCGGCTCCGTGCGCGTCCAGTCGAAGACCGACATCGAGGACATCAAGGGCAACCGCCAGGCGATCATCATCCACGAGCTCCCTTATCAGGTCAACAAGGCGACCCTGCTCGAGACGATCGCCGACCTCGTGCGCGACAAGAAGATTCCCGACATCTCGGACATCCGCGACGAGTCCGACCGCAAGGGCATGCGCGTGGTCATCGAGATCAAGCGCGACGGGAACGCGAACGTGGTTCTCAATCAATTGCTCAAGCACACGCAGATGGAAACGACCTTCGGCGTGATCCTGCTCTCCCTCGTCGACGGGCGCCCGCGCGTCCTCGGCGTGCGCGACATGCTCGGCCACTTCATCCAGCACCGCAAGGTCGTCGTCACGCGCCGCACGAAGTTCCAGCTGCGCAAGTGCCTCGACCGGGCCCACATCCTCGAAGGCCTGATCACCGCGATCAAGAACATCGACCGCGTCATCAAGATCATCCGCGCCGCCAAGGACACCGACACCGCGCGCACCGAGCTGATGGAGGCCTTCGAGCTGTCGAAGGCCCAGACGAACGCCATCCTCGAGATGCGTTTGGCCGCCCTGACGAAGCTGTCGGTCGGCGACCTGCAGGAGGAGTACGACGGCCTGGTCAAGAAGATCGCGGAGTACAAGGCGATCCTGGCCGACATCAAGAAGGTGTACGCGATCGTCATCAAGGAGCTCGAGGGCGTCAAGGAAGCCTTCGGCAAGTCGCGCCAGACCCAGATCACGAGCGAGGCGGCCGAGATGTCGCTCGAGGACCTGATCCAGAAGGAGGACGTCGTCATCTCCCTCTCGAACACCGGCTACGTCAAGCGCATCCCCGTCGCCACCTACGTCGCACAGGGCCGCGGCGGCAAGGGCATCACCGGCGCCGACGTCAAGGAAGAGGACTTCATCGAGCACTTCTTCGTGACGGACACCCACGCCGCGCTGTTGTTCTTCACTAATCGCGGCCGTGTGTTCGCGCTTAAAGCGTATGAGATACCCGAAGGCAACCGGACTTCCCGCGGCAAAGCGGTCGTGAACCTTCTCGCCCTCACCGGCGAGGAGAAAGTCACCTCGGCGATCGCCATTTCCTCGTTCGAGGAAAAGAAAGGTCAGGAAACCTTCCTGGCCATGGCGACGCGCAACGGCACCGTCAAGAAGACGCCGTTGTCCGACTTCGAGAACATTCGAAGAAGCGGAATCATCGCCATCACCTTGGACGAGGGAGATGTGCTCGTCGAGGTGCAGCATACCTCGGGTAAAGACGAATTGCTTGTCGCCACCAAAGACGGCATGGTTATCCGCTTCCCGGAGAGCGACATCCGCTCGATGGGACGCGGGGCGGCCGGCGTGCGCGGCATCCGAGTGGACAAGGACGACAAGGTCGTCGGCATGGAGGTCTTCCCGCCGAACACGAAGAAGACTTTGCTGACGGTCTGCGAGCACGGCCACGGCAAGCGCACCGAGCTCTCCGAGTACCGCGGCCAGCATCGCGGCGGCGGCGGCATCATCACGATCAAGACGACGGACCGCAACGGCTCCGTGATCGGCGTGAAGCTCGTCACCGACGCCGACGATCTGATGGTGATGACCGAGCAGGGCAAGGCGATCCGCCTGCGCTGCAAGGACATCAAGACCATCTCCCGCAACACCCAGGGCGTGCGTCTCGTGCGCCTCGAGGAGGCGGACAAGGTGGCGCGCGTCGCGCCGATCGCGGCCGAGCCTCCGGTCACCCCGAGCCCCGAGCTTCCGATCGACGGCGGCAAGAAGTGAGGCGCGCGGGTTGAAGCGGATTCTGATTCCGGTCCTGGCGTTCGCGGCCCTCGCGGCCGCGAGCGCCAGGGCGGAGCTTCTGCTTGAGAGCGTCTCCTGGCAGCGCGCGCGGGTCGATAAGACGCGCGTCGTCGCGTGGGAGGATTTGTCCCGCCTCGTTGACGGGCCCCCGAAGGTCGACACCCGCCTGCGCGCGCGGCTGACGCTGAAGAACCGGGGACCCGCGGCGGCCGAAGGCATACTGCTGCGCTACAGCATGACCGGACGCGTGGCGCCCATCGCCGTCGAGAAGGCCGAGGGCGCCTGGGGCATTCCGTTCATGGTGGACGAGAAGCGCGTGCCGAAGGTCGGCCCGAACATGACCCAGGACGTCTACCTGACGACTTCGCCGGCCCTGGAGCTGTACCTGGCCAAGCTGGCGCGCGCCGGCTGGTGGCCGGACCGCATGAAGCTCGAGGTCATGATCGAGCCGCATGCCGGCGCGGTCACCGTGCAGTCGCTCTCGAGCGTTCTTGAGGTGGCGAAATGATCGATCTCGGCGGCGCGCGGAAAAATTCCGCCAAGGTCCGCCAGGCGCTGGCGTCGCGCAATCCCAAGCTCGGAGCCGCGTTCGACGAGCTGATCAAGCTCGACGAAAGCCACCGGGCCGTCATGATCGAAGTGGAAGCCATGCGCGCTCAACGCAACGCCGCTTCCCAGGCGATCGGCAAGGCCATGGCCGCCAAGGACGCGGCGACCGCCGACAAGCTCAAAGCCGAGGTGTCCGAGCTGAAAGCTCGCATGACCGACAAAGAAGCCGCGCTGCTGGAAGCCGAGAAGCTCATCCGGGACGCAGCGATGAGCATTCCCAACATTCCCCACGAATCCGTTCCGGTCGGCAAGGACGAGACGGAGAATCCCGTCGTCCGGACCTCGGGGGAGCCGCGCAAGTTCGATTTCAAGCCGCTCGACCATCAGACCGTCGGCGAAAAGCTCGGAGCGCTCGACATGAAGACGGGCGTCAAGCTCGCGGGCTCGCGCTTCGCGCTGTGGCAGGGCCCCGGCGCCAAGCTCATCCGCGCGCTCGGCAACTTCCTCCTGGACCGCCATTCGATGAGCGGCTATCTCGAGGTTCACCCCCCCTATCTCGCTCTGCCCGAGATACTCGAGGGCACCAGCCAGCTGCCCAAGTTCGAAGCCGACATGTACAAGACGGTCAACATGGACGGCGACAAGGCCAGCACCCTTTACCTGATCTCCACCTCCGAAATCGTCCTGACGAACATGGTGCGCGAGGAGATACTCCCCGCGGATAAGCTGCCGATGAAGCTGACGGCGTTGACCGCCTGCTTCCGTCAGGAAGCCGGAACCTACGGCAAGGACGTGCGCGGCGTCATCCGCAACCATCAGTTCGACAAGGTCGAGCTCGTCTGGATCACGAAGCCGGAGGAGTCCCTGGCCGCCCTCGAGCAGTTGACGAAGGACGCCGCCGCGACGCTCGAGGCCCTGGACCTGCCTTACCGCGTGATCCACCTGTGCACCGGCGACATGGGCTTCGCCTCCCAAAAAACCTACGACATCGAGGTCTGGATGCCGTCGGAGAACAAGTACCGCGAGATCTCGTCGTGCTCGGACTGCTCCGACTTCCAGTCGCGGCGCATGGCGGCGCGCTTCCGGCGCGAGGCCAAGGCCCCGCCCGAACTGGTCCATACCTTGAACGGCTCGGGCGTGGCCGTCGGGCGCCTGGCCGCCGCGATCCTGGAGAACAACCAGCAGGCCGACGGCTCCGTCCTCATCCCCCGGGCGCTGGTCCCCTACTTCGGGGCCGAGCGCATCGCGGTTTCCTGATCATGGCCAAGGGCATCCGAAAACTCGACGCCGTCGTGGCCAGGCTCCTGGGCCCGAAGGGCTGCCCTTGGGACCGCGAGCAGACGCACAAGAGCCTGATTCCCTTCCTGCGCGAGGAATCGGCCGAGCTCGCCGACGCGCTCGCGGGCGGACGCTGGCACGAGATCGAGGACGAGCTGGGCGACATACTTTTTCACGTTCTCTTCCTCGCGCGCCTGGGCAAGAAGCGTTTCGACCTCGACACGGTGGCCGAGAGCCAGGCCAAGAAACTCATGCGCCGCCATCCGCACGTGTTCGGCCGCACCCGGACCTTCAAGACTTCGAAGGAAGTCCTGGCGAACTGGAAGGCGATCAAGGCCGGGGAGCGCGCGCTGCGCGCCAAGGAAGTCGCCGTCCGCAACAAGAGGAAACGCTAGATGTTTTTCGAGGGACCCGAGAAGAAGGTGGAGCTCGCCATGGCGCCGGGGCTGCCGTCCCTGCGCGCGCGGGGCCACGACTACTGGAAGAAAATCGTCGCGAAGGCCAACGCCCAGATCTTGTCCACGATCTCGAACGAATCGATGGACGCCTACCTGCTGTCCGAATCGAGCCTGTTCGTCGCCGACACCTGGCTGACGATGATCACCTGCGGGCGCACGGATCTCGTCGCCGCGGTGCTTCAGCTGGTCGATGATTTCGGCACGGACGCGTTCCAGTACCTCGTCTACGAGCGCAAGAACGCGCATCACCAGGAATACCAGCCCTCGAACTTCTTCGACGACTGCCGGCGGCTGACCGCCCGCATGCCGGCGAAGTCCTACCGCTTCGGCGACGGCGACGACCACCACGTCTTCCTCTTCCACCTCGACAAGCCGTACGCGCCGGCCCCGGACGACCTGACGCTCGAGATCCTGATGCACGGGATCGACCCGCAGGCCTCCCGCGTCTTCATGAGCGGTCCCTCCCGCAAGAAGGACTTCATCAGGGAAAAGTCCGGCGTCTGGTCCATACTGCCCGGCTTCCAGGTGGACGACTACCTCTTCGAGCCGATAGGCTACTCGCTCAACGCGATCCGCGGCTCCAAGTACTACACGATCCACGTGACGCCGCAGAAGATCGGCTCGTACGTGAGCTTCGAGACGAACGCCGTCGAGGGCGACGCCAACGAGACGATCACGCGCGTGCTCGACTTGTTCAAGCCGCAGTCCTGCGACGTGGTCCTGTTCCAGCCGCAGAGCTCGCGTCAGAAGATCCGCTGCTCCTATCCGATCAAGCGCGCGGTGAGGCAAAACCTGTCCTGCGGCTACCGCGTCACCTTCGACCACCACTTCAAGACCGTCGAGGGCGTCGCGCCCGCCGTCGAGATCGTTCTATGACGAAAAAGGCGGTCTGGGTCGACGAGGTCTATCAGGGGATCGTCCGGACGAGCTTCCGCCTGAAGAAGAGGCTCTTCAAGGGGAAGAGCCCCTTTCAGACCGTCGAGGTCGTCGAGACGGCCGGCCACGGCCGGCTTTTGCTCATCGACGGCATGACGATGGTCTCCGAGCGCGACGAGTTCGTCTACCACGAGATGATCGCGCATCCCGCCCTGTTCCTGCACCCGAAGCCGCGCCGCGTGCTCGTCATCGGGGGCGGCGACGGCGGCACCGTGCGCGAGGTGTTAAAACACCGCTCCGTCGAGCGGTGCGTCCTCGTTGAGATCGACGGCCTGGTCGTGTCGGCCTCGCGCAAGTATATTCCGCAAACCGCCGGCGCGCTGTCCGACAAGCGGGCCCGCGTCCTGATCGAAGACGGGGTGAAGTTCGTCGCGGAGACGAAAGAGACATTCGACGTGGTGATCGTCGACTCGACGGAGCCCTTCGGGCCGGCGAAGGAGCTGTTCGGACCTTCGTTCTATAAGAACGTGAAGAGAATCCTGACCGAGGACGGCATCGTGGCCAGCCAGGCCGGGTCCCCCTTCTACGAGATCACCACGATTAAAAATCTGTTCAAAATCACCAAGCCGATCTTCCCGATCGTCGAGGTCTGCCTTTTCAACAATTTGACCTACCCGGGAGGCCTTTGGGCGTTCACGTTCGCCACCAAGGGCCTTCATCCGGTGAAGGATTTCCGCCCCGCGCGCGTGAAGGCCTCGGGGCTGAATCTGCGCTGGTACAACGCCGAGATCCACGCCGGCTGTTTCGCGCTTCCGAACTTCCTCAAAAAAGCGATCGGAAGATAAGGCCCGGCCGGGCGCTAGTTCGCGGGATCGGCGGTGAAGTAGCCGCTCACGGTCGCGTACTGATTGATGAAGGCGAAGCCGGAGACGTACTGGCTGACGAACACCGTCCCGTTGAGCTGCACCGTCCCGGCGCGCTTGCCCTCGCGCGTGTACAAGGTTCCCCAGCCGGTCACCGAGGCGGATCCGCTCACGAAGCCCGCGCCGTTCTGGCAGGAGCCGTTGAGAAAGACGTAGCCCGAGACCGGCACGTAGCCGTTCACGCCGTCGGGGCCGTTGACCGGCATCTGAGCGGTGAGATTGACCGAGCCGCTCATCCAGCCGGAGCCGTTCTGCGGGGCGCTGCACTGCATGTAGCCGGAGCCGGAGAGATAGCCCGTGGCCGAGACGTAGCCGGACGCGGCTGCGGCGCGGGGCGCGGGGGCGGCCTTCGCCGTCGCGACCGGCACGACGACGGCGGGCGCGTCGGCGGGAAGAGGGGCTCCCATCTGAGAGGCGATCAGCGCGGCGGCGGCGAGAATGTTGGTCATGCGCCGATTCTACCCGAAAGGCCCGGCGCGAGTCCAGGTCTTTAGGCCGGGATCCTACGGCCAGCCGGCGGGAACCCCGAGCTTGCCGCGCAGATCCTTCTCCATCGAGGTCATGCAGGTCTTCACCGACGCGGGGGCGAGCGCCGGGATCGTGAAGAACTCGCGCAGGCGCGTCCAGCCCTCGCGCGCGCGGCCCAGGGCCGCGTAATCGTAATAGGTCGAGATCGCGAGGCCCAGGTATTCCCCGGCGTTCTTCTCGAGCTCGCCTTTGAGGCGGGCCATCGCCTTCTCCTTGCGGGAGATCTCGGACTTGAAGTATTCGGGGTGCTCGGCCGAGGCGTCGACGAAGCCGCCGCCGCGGGGCGCGTGCAATACCGTCCTGAAGGCCGTCCGCGAAATCGTGCCGAAGTCCTCGCAGCCCATCGAGAGGTAGCGCCCGAGCGGCAGCTCGCGCGCCGCGACGACGGGGCCGCTCTCGAGGCGGAGGAAGCGGCCCTCGGGGAAGACCGCGACGCGCTCGATCTTGAAGCGCTTCCAGCGCAGCACGTTGAGCTCGGTCGCTCCCAGCGAGGGGCGCGTCGCGCGGTAGGCCAAAGTCAGCGAGCCGTCGCGGAACATGTCGGCGAAGCGGCCGGCGGGCGACGGATCGAGCTCGAGCCGCTCGGCCGCCGAGGGATGAGTGAAGCCCAGGTAGGCCTTGTCATGGGCGACGACGTAGACCTCGAGGCGATCGCCTCCGCCCGCCGACGGCGTATAGACGACGGCGGAGGCCGAGAGGTCCCCGCTCGAGCCGCTGGCGCGCTCGCGGGCGGTGAACCCCTTCGCGAGCCAGGCGGAGTCGATCGCGGCGAAAGGGCTGATCTTCTCGGCCGCGGCGAAGGAGGCCGTCAGCAGGGCCAGGACCAGGATCATCGGGCCCGGGGCTTGAGCCAGCCGCGGCGGAGCAGCTCCTCGGCGACCTGAACCGAGTTGAGGGCGGCGCCCTTGAGGAGATTGTCGGCGACGATCCAAAGTGCTAGCTCCTTCGGCGTAGTCCCGCGGCGCAGGCGGCCGGCGTACACCGGGCTTTGCCCCCCCGCCGAGCGCGGCGTGGGGTAGCCGCCGTCGCGGGACATGACGAGCCCCGGGGTCTTCGCCAGGAGCGCGCGGGCGCGGGCGAGCGTGATCGGGCGCGCCAAGGTCAGCCACGCGGACAAGGCGTGCCCGCGGATCGACGGGACGCGCACCGCGGTCGCGGAGACCTTGAGCCCCGGCGCCGACCAGATCTTGCGCAGCTCGGCGGCGACCTTGGTCTCCTCGCTCGAGTAGCCGTCGGCGCCGAAGCGCCCGACCTGCGGGATCGCGTTGTAGGCGATCGCGCGCGGGAGCACCGAGGAGGTCCCCGGGCGGAGCACGGGCGCGCGGCCGTCGGGCTCGGGGCCGAGGCCGGACAGGGACGAGTATTGAGAGAACATCTCGGCGAGCGCCGCCTTCCCGGCTCCGGAAACGGCCTGATAGGACGCCAATCGCACTTCGCGAACGCCGATCTCGCGGTGGAGCAGGGCTCCCGCGACGGCCAGCCCCGTCATCGTGCAATTCGGACCGGCGATCAGCCTTCGGTCCCGGCGCAAAGCCCCGCCGTTCACCTCGGGGATAACCAGCGGAATGTTTTTGCTTAATCGAAACGCCGCGCTGTCGTCGATGACCCATATGCCGAGCGCGGCGAGCGCGGGGGCGAGCTCGAGGGCGACCTCGTCGGAGCTGACGAGGAAGACGAGATCGCATGAGCTCAGCGCGGCCCGCGAGACTCCGGGCGCGGCGAGCGTTCGCTTGCGAAAGCGCACGGCGGACCGGGCGCGCCCCGAGGAGAACGGGCGAAGCTCGCCGACGGGGATGCGGCGGGACTCGAGCAGCGCCACGAGCTCGCGGCCGACCATGCCGGTGGCCCCGACGACGCCGACGATCAGCCCGTCAGCGCGGCGCATAGGGGATCATGAACCCCTCGGAGATGCCGAGCGCTCCGGAGATGTCGCGGGCCACGCCGCGCAGGAACGAGCCGGGGGCGGGAGCCTTCTCGGGGGGCAGCGCGAACATGTACGGCGGCTCGCGCAAAATGAGGGAGACGCGCTGCCATTCGAGCTGGTCGCGGG
>JAQTNG010000067.1 GCA_028714015.1 Elusimicrobiota bacterium
CTTGAGCAGGTCGTACTTGGACTTCAGCGCCGAGGCGTGAACCTCGTGCTGATGCAGATCCGCTTGCGCCTGATCGTGCTGGCCCTGGAGCTGCTTGATCGTCTCGCCCAGCAGGTCGATCTGGTTCTGCAGGTTCTGCAGGTTCTCGAAGACGGATTTCGCGGCGTTCTCGTGGCCCGCGAGCTCGGTCTGAAGGCCCGAGATCTCGACGCGCATGCTCTCCGAGGACTCGAGGGCCTCGGCCTTGCGGCGGCCGAGCTCCTCGGCCTCGGCGGCGAGACGCGCGATCGCGGCCTCGAGGGAGGCCCGCTCGTCGTCGAGGCGCTTGCGGCTCGAGGAGTACGCCGACAGCTGCTCCGACACGCCGCGGACGCGCTCATCCTGGCCCTGGAACGCGGCGCGCTTGCCCGACAGCTCCTCGCGCGCGGCGGCGAGCGCCTCGGCGGCGTGCGTCTCGGACAGACGGACCTCGGCGACGCGGGCTTCGGCTTCGGCGCGGCGAGCGCCGCGCTCGCGGATCGATTCCTTCGCCAGCGAGGCGTCGGCGAGAGCCCTCGCGGACTCCTCCGTGGACAGCTCCACGTTGCGCGCGTGGTTCGTCAGCGACTGCTCGAGCTGATTGACGCGGGCCTCGATGCCCTGGCGGCGGCCGGACTCCTGAGACAGAGCGGCCGAAACGAGCCGGGCGGCCTGCAGGGCTTCCGTCAAGGCTGATTCGGTCTGCGCGCGTTCCTCGGCAAGCGCGGTCCCGCGCAGCTCGAGAGTCGCGACCTTCTCCTTGATCTCGCCCAGGTCGGCGAGGGTCGGCTGAGGCCCGTCCTTCGCGGCGGCGCCGCCGAACACCCAATGCTCGCCGAACAGCTTGCCGTCGAGCTCGTAGGCCTCGGCGAAGAGGTGGCGCAGGGCCTTCTCATGGCGCGGATCGTACTGCAGGCGCGCGATCAGGGGCTTGGCCTCGGCCGGATAAGGCTTCTCCGGAGCCTCGGGCAAGGAGGACAGCACGAGAAAGCGCGCGCGGCCCGTGCCGGAGGCCTGGAGCAGCTCGACGCCCAGGCGGGCGGCGGCCGAGTCCTCGACGACGACGGCGAACAGCCGCTCGCCGAGAAGGTCCTCGAGCTCGGGCTTGAAGGCGTCGTCCACGCGGAACAGGCTTCGCACGGTCCCGACGACGCCGGCGATGTTCGCGCCGAGCACGGCCTGAGCGCCGACCCAGTACGGGTTCTGGCCGCCCTGGGCCTCGAGGGATTCGGCCCTCGCGGCCGTCTGGGCGAGAGAGGAATGAAGCGTCACCGTCTCCTCGGACAGCGCGCTCTGGCGGACGCGCAGCTCCTCGGCGCGGGCGTCGGCGGCGGCGGCGGCGGCCTGGGCGGCTTCGAAGGCGGTTTCCGCGAGAACGGACTCGGCACGGGCCTCGTCCAGGCGGCCGCGGGCTTCCGCCGCCCCCACCATGTCGCGCTCGAGGCCCTTGAGAGCCGCGCGCGCGCGCACTTCGGCGCGGGAGAACTCGGACTCAGTCGCGGCTAAGCCGCGACCGATTTCATACACATCCTGATCCAGGGCCCTGGCCTGGCTGTTGAGGGCGTCCTTGAGGGATTGCGCTTCGGAGACCGACGCCTCGATGGCGGCCAGCTCGGCGCTGGCGGCCTCGGCGCGGGCCTTGGCTTCGGCGAGAGCCGCCTCGGCGGAGGCGATGGACGCGACGACGGCTGCGATATCGGGATCGATCGAAGCGGCGCGGCCGCGGTCGGCCTCCGCCTCCTGGCGGCACGACTCGGCGCGGGCATCCATGCCGGCGACGGACTGCGCGGAGCTCTGCAGGCGCTCCTCGAGACGGCCGACCGCGGTCTTGACCTCGGCGACCTTCGCGTTCGCCTCGATCAGCCGGTTCTGCTCGCCGGTCTTCTCGAGGTTGAGGGCCGCGTGATTGGCGCCCTCGGCGCCGATCTGGGAGCGGCAGAGGCCGAGCGTCTCCTCGACGGGCCCGATCCGCTCCTGCATCAAAGCCAGCTCCGCTTCGATCGCGGCGGTCTGCTCGATGATGTGCGCGGCTTCCATCGCCGTCAGCTCTTCCTTGTACTTCGCGTAGAGCTTGGCGCGGCGGGCGTCGCTGTCGAGCTTCTTGACCTGCTCCTCGATGAGCGCGACGGAGTCCTGAAGGCGGCCCAGGTCCATGTCCACGCGGTCGAGCTTGCGCAGGGCCTCGGCGCGCTTGGCGTTGTACTTCGCGACGCCGGCGGCTTCTTCAAAAAAAGCCCGGCGCTCTTCCGGCTTCGACCGGATCATCGAGTCGACGCCGCCCTGGTCGATGATCGCGTAGCCGTCGCCGCCGAGGCCGGTGTCGAGGAACATCTCGCGGATGTCGCGCAGGCGGCACTGGGTCTTATTGAGGAAGTACTGGGACTCGCCGGAACGGAACAGGCGCCGGGTGATCGTCACCTCGGAGTAATCGACGGGCAAAAGCGAGCTGGCGTTGTCGAAGGTCAGGGTCACTTCGGCCAGGGACTGAGGGGACCGCTTCGCGGTGCCCGAGAAGATCACGTCGGTCATCGAGTCGGCGCGCAGGGACTTCCACGACATCTCGCCGAGGCACCAGCGCACGGACTCCATCACGTTCGACTTGCCGCAGCCGTTCGGTCCGATCACGCCCGTGATGCCGGGCTCCAGGTCCACGTGGGTCTTATCCGCGAAAGACTTGTAGCCGACAATGTCGATCGATTTCAGGTGCATGGAACCTCGGCGCGACGGCGTTTGTCCATCTTTTGCTATCTTTTACTGGTCAGTCGCGTTAACAGCATAGCAGTATAGCATTTCTCGTCGAGGAAATCAAGTTTTTCCGTCACATCCTCGACGTGAGACGAGGGCGGAAGGCGCTAAAGCGACCGGGCGGGGCGAAGGCCGATCGAGTCGAACCGGCTCCGTGAAGGCGCCTTGCCGCGAACTGCGGCGCCCACATCCTTGACCTCCACGTTCCAGCCGCCGCCGCGAACAACGCGCTCCGCGGAGGCGGGGGTTACCCAAGCGCTGCCGTCCGCAGGAGCGCCTTCGTAGTTCTCGTGGTACCAATCTGCGGTCCACTGCCAAACGTTGCCCGCCATATCGCACAGGGCATGCTTGGTGTTCCCCGCGGGCTTCGAACAAGCGGGCCAGGTCTTCCCCATGCATCCGGAGAAGTTCGCCCGCGCGCAAGTCGGCTCCTCATCCCCCCACGGGTACTTCTGCTCCCAACCTCTGCCGCGGGCCGCGAACTCCCACTCAGCCTCCGTCGGAAGGCGGCCTCCCGCCCACTCGGCGAATTGCTTTGCCTGCTCCCAATCCAAGCAAGTGACCGGCTCCGCGCCGGCGCCGCTATAGCCCCAATTGCAGGTGCCTTTAGCGGTCGGCTCGGTGCACTTGCCTTCATCGACGCAAGCCTTGTATTGATCGACCGTGACCAGGGATTTCGCCAGCTCGAACGACCGGACTGAGACCTCGTGGCGAGGCTGAGTTGATATGCGATCCGTCGTGCCCATGACGAACGAGCCGCCGCGTACCTTGATCCACTTCATTCCCGCTTTTCCCGCGCGCGAAGCCGACACAGCTTTCACTACAGGCGTCACCTTCACTGTTCCCGGCGGGAGGTGCTTCGCAAGCTCCGCGACGTACGGGTTCGCCTCGGAGGTCTTGCCGTAAGCTTTCACGAAAGTCAGCGCGAATTTCCGCTTATCCGCAGCGCTCACGACGGAGTAAGACAGCAGTTTTTCCAGCTTGGCCCAATCCTTTCCCATCAAAAACTCACGTTTCTCGCCGGCGTCTTCGGCCGTCGCCAGCTCTTTGCCGTAACGCTCCCACTCTCGGATGCGCTGCTCCGCCGCCAGCTTGAATTTCGGATATTTGTCGCCGAGCTGCTTCCATTTCGTCGATTTTTCCTCGGGCCAGGAGTTGCCTTTGTCGTTCTCGACGGCGGCGTTGAACGCCGCTTGATCCGCGTATTCGTCCCACTGCGCCGCGCGCTTGGCGGAAACCTCTTCATACGCCTTTACCGCGGCGCCGAGTGCCCGCCACTTGGCCGCCTTCGACTCCGGAGACCCATCGCCCCTCTCGAACTTCACCGCCTCGTCGTATTTCCCGAGCGAGTCAACGTCTACAGCGCTAAAATCGATTCCCTCGGCCTGCCCCATGGCCCCGGGTAACTGCGCACGCGGAATACGTCCGATCTCGGCCATCGACGGCTGACGGGCTTTCCCTACCTTAGGAAGATCGCTGACGCTGAACGAAAGAGCTCCGCCCGTCGTCACTTTGGCCAGTTTCGCCAGATTCGGCCCCTTCTCCCCGGCCGACGCCGCCACGACCGCGGTCTCCGCACCAATCAGGTCCGGCGTCTGGTCGCGCCCGCGCAAGGTCGCCGCCAGGGCGTTCTTGGCGTAGTCCAACAGCCCGCCCGCCGTGACCTTCCCGTCGGCACCCGCCGCCCAGCCGCGCAAGCCGCCCAGCACCAAATAGCTGAATGCCGGCCGGTTCTCTCCGGGCAGCGACCCGGCGAATTGATTACCCTTCGCCGCCGTCAGCACCGCCATGCGCGGGTCGAGCGCGCCCGCAGCGCTCACCGTCAGCAGAGGCTGAAGCCCCGGCGCGATCGTCGTTCCGTCCGGGCCGCGGCCCGAGAAGCACGCGTCGAGCACCACTCGGATCGAGCCCGCCGGGCTAGCCGCTAGAGCTTTCAACAACTCCCCTCGCCTCACGCTGCGCGTCTGCAGACTCTCCGCTTTCTGCTGGGCGTCGACGCCCACCAGCAGCCCGTCCTTGCCGTCCGTGCTGGGAGCGCCATGCCCCACGAACACGAACCAGAGCGTCCCGCCCGAACCCGCCTGGCCCGCGGCCTTGCTCGCTGAGCCGAGGATCTCCTCGCGCGTGGCGTCCGCATCGGTCAAGAGCTTCACGTTCTGCGGAGGAACGCCGCGCGTCTCGGTCAGATAGTCGTACCACTGTCCCGCGTTCGATTTCGCCCCCGGCACTCCGGGCACGGCGAAATAATTCTCCACGCCGACGACCACCGCAGCGTCATGCTCTCCGCCGCCGATCGCCTTCGCGGGAGCGGCCAGGTCCGGCCAGGAGCCTTCGGCGCGCGCGGGCACACACGCGATCATGAGGACGAAGAACGCGGCCGCGAGAACGCTGAGCTTTGAAATTTTGGCGGGGGGCATTCATTAATTGTAGCAGAGCGGTACGAGGGCCCTTGACGAAAAATGCCGTTCTCTTTACTCTATTCAAGACGATGAAACCCCTCATCCTCCTCGTCGGCATGCTCGCCCTCCCGTCCGCGGCCCTCGCCGCGCCCGCCCCGGCCGCGCCGACCGCTCAGGCGGACTGGCGCCGCGACGGGGTCGACGACCGCGTGAAGGCGGCCCTGACGAGCCAAGGCTGGCGCCTCGAGGACGACGGCCGCGCCCTCGACCCGAAGACCAAGGCCCCGGCCACAAAGGCCGTCCTCGACAAGGCCGTGCTCGACCTCCGCCAGGGCGCTCAGCGCGCCGCGCTCGAGACCGTCAACCTGATGCTGGCCTCCGGAAAGCCTTTGACGCCCGAGGACAAGCGAAAGATCGAGGTCTTGTCCGCCGACCTTCCGCCCGGCCTCGCCGCGGCCATGCTCGATCCCCGGTCCGACATGAACCAGGTCAAGCGGATGGCCGAAGCCGGCCTGGCCCGCGTCGCCTCCTACTTCGACGGCGGCCGGACTTTGGCCGACCGCGAGGCCGCGGCACGGCCGGTCTCCGCCGGGACGCCGGGGCCGCGCGTGGATCTTCCCTATTACACCTCTCAGGAGAAGTCGGTCGGCGAAAAGATCCGGGCCTCCGCCGCCGCCGAGATCGGCCGGGATCCCTTCGGCAAGACCGTCTTGTCTCGGCTCGACGCAAACGGAAAACCCGATCTGCCCCCGATCGTCATCGAGGATCAGAACGGCTCGGTCGTCGCGCAATACGACATACGCCGCCGGGCCATCGTGCTCGACCGCGAGGGCGTGCTGGCGTCCGTCGTCGGCGCCGCGCCGCCGCGCCAGGCCCTGGCGCTTCGCGCCTCGCTCTCCACCCGCGCCGCTTTGATGGCGTACCTCGAGGCGCACCCCGAGGCCGTGACCGCGGTCGTCAAGGACAACGACGTCGTCCTCGTCCACGAGTTGACCCACGCCTGGCAGGACCGCCGGGACCCGGTCTTCCGCGAGATGGCGCGCGGGAACATTCCCGACGTCCAGCCGCTCGAGTACGAGGAAGAGGCGTACAAGACGAAGAACCTTTATCTCCGCTCGAAGCTGAAAAACGATCCGGCATCGGTGAAGATGAACGACGATTTCACCGACTACACGTTGATGACGAACGGCCTCAAGACGTGGAAGGATGCCATGTTCGACGCCATAAAGGACGCGGCGCCGTCACGGGCCGTCACTATCCAATCCGCCCGTGACATCGAATCCGCCCGTCTCGAGCGTGTCCGCGGCCGCGCGGTTGCGACGAGCGCCGACCAGCAGGCGAAGGCCTACGATCTCCAGGCGCTCACGCGCGGCGGCCGGCAGCTTGCCGACCTCGAAGCCGCCCATACGAAGCGAATGGCCTCGATCGACCCCGAGATTCAGAACGCGACGGCGGCGAGCGACAAGGACCTCGGAAGTTACTATCTTGTCCAGGCTTTGACCGCGGCCCGGGCTCCGGACCGAGCGACCTACCTCGACCGAGCGGACGCCTATGCCAAGGCCTCCGGCAACAAGGCCCTGATCGAGGAAGTGCTCAAAGCCAAGGAACGCAAGTAATGAAACTCGTTCTCGCTCTCGCTGTCTTCGTCTCCTTCTCGGCCTGTAAGCGCACGCCGGAGGAAGGGCCGGTCGTCGTTCCGACGAAGGAGATCGTCGCGGGCGTGGAGATGATCGATTTCACTTCGGACGAAGCTAAGTTCACCGCCCGCGTGCCCGGCGAATGGGGCGTTCGCGAGGAAAAATACCTCGAGAGGTCGCTGGGCATCTCGATGACGGGCCCCGACGCGACGCACATCAACATCTTCAAATACCCCGAGATCAATCCTACCTATAAAGACGCCCGCGCCTACGCCGAATCCTTCGCGCTGATCACTCCGAACGGCAAGCAGCCGGAGATCACGGAGGAAAAGATCGGGGACCTGACCGTCCTCCGGCTTCACTACGAGCGCATGCCCTTTCCCAAGCGCACCCGAAACAGCGACCACCCGAACCGCCTCGACTTCGCCCTAATACCGGTCAAGGGCGGCTTCTACGAGATCAAGCATACCGCGTCCATCGACACCTACCAGAAGACCCTCCCCGTCTTCGACGCCGTCGTGCGCAGCTTCAAGCCCAAGATCTGACCGCGCGTTTGATAGAATCGCGCCATGAATAGAGCGCTCCTCCTCCTTCTTCTCGCCCTTCCCGCCGCGGCAGCCCCGATCGATTCGCCGAAGGCGAATCAGGCTCCCGCAAAGATCGACTACGAAACCTTCGCCCGGCTCCACGCCCGGCTCATGGACGGGGACTCAGCCAAGCGGCTCGAGGACGCGCTTCCCCGCTTAAGCCGCAACCTCAAGATCGCCGCGGACGTCTCCGGGACATACTGGACCGACTGCACCATCTTCGACGAGCTCGCGAAGGCCGAGATACTGCCCGAGAAGGCGATGAAGGGCCTCGGCATACGCCGCGAGGCGGCCGGAGGCGTCGTGCACGCCCCGGCGGGCGTGATGCACACCTACGGCTATCTTTTTTCCCAGCTCCAGACGGCGTACGGCCTCAAGGGCAAGCGCTGGATCGAGTCGCGCCTCGACGAGCGCCTGGGCCTTCCCGCCGGGACGTTCAGCCCGCTTACGGCCGAGGGCGAGTTCGCCTCGAACCTGACCTCGGCGCTGTTTCAGCTGATCGGCGCCCCGGCGAAGGTCGCGCACGCGGCCAAGTTAAAGCCGGCCGCGAAGGCGATCGGCCGCGTCGAGCAGCGCGTGACCTGGAAAGCCCCGGACGGCAAGACGGTGAAAGCCGCGGTGTTCACCCATCTCGTGCCGCTGGCGCCGCTGACGGGACTCACGACGAGCGACGATTATCTGCTGATCTACGAGATGCTTCGCGACGGGCGCCATCGCGTCACGACGGCGTTCCCGGTCGGTCAAGGCTTCGCCGACGCGATCATGGGCACGAAGCCGGACAAGGAGCCCGTCTTCAAGCCGCGCTTCAACTTATACGTGCCTCCCGCGTGGACCGTGACCGCGCAGGAAAACCTCGGCTGGCGCGCCGGCGAACGGCCCTAAAGCACGTCGAGCTTGAAGGACGCGGGGCAGTTGCCCTTGCCGCCGCCCGGAAGCATCATCTTCCCGAGCTCGGCGGCGGGCCGCAGCGGCTGCGACAGCTTCAGGCGAACGTCGAACAGCAGGTCCGCGCCGCCCGCCTTCGTGCAGTTCAGGCTGACCAGATTCCGGCTGCCGGCGCCGAACTCGCTCTCGAACGCCGCGAGCAGCGCGTCCGCCGTGACGGTTTGGCCGGTGTTCGCCGAGAGGTAGCGGCCGAATTTCGTGGTCGAGACGAAGGTGACGAGGTCGGCGGCCCGGGTATAGTACTCGTCCGGAGTGAAGCCCGAGCAGGAGCCGTGCTTGTACCACTCGTGATTCTGCAGGCAGGAGGCGGCGCCCGGCATGATCTCGGTCAGCCGGCTCATCGTCGCGCTCGCCAGGTTCAGCCCGGGCATGCGGCACCACGTCGCCGCGTTGTCGAGCGCCCGAACGCTCGAATCGACGCCGCAGTAGCCGTAGGTGTGGGAGGAGTCATTGGCCTTGTCCGGCCAGAGGCCGTGGATCGTCAGATTTTTTTCGGAGAAGCGCCCCGGGGTGCGATCGGCGCACTCGGGCAGGCCGGGCTTGCCCTCGCAGAACGCGGCCGCCCACTGAAGGGAGAAGACGTAGGCGTCGAACTGACCGGCGACGCCGCCGCCGCCGGAGGGCGGGCGGGAGGCGACCGCGGCGGGAGCCGCGGGCGCGGCGGAGAGCGAGGACTGCCACTGAGCGGCCGGATCTTTCTGATTCCAATTCAGGGCCGCGGCGGGAAGCGCGGCGATCATCATGAGGACGGCGAAACCGGTCGGTTTTCTCATCCACTTCTCCTTGCGCCAAAGGACCTACCGACATTATAGGCACAAAGGTCCGTTTTTCAACATGCGATTTTCGGCGATTCCGCGTTTGATAGAATGACCCCATGATCAGCGCGCTTTTGACGCTTCTGCTTTCCTCCGCCGCGGCAGCACCCATAGATTCGCCGAAGGCGAATCAACAACCTCCGGCCGCCGCGGTGTCCACCCCGACCGTCACGGCTCCCGCGCTGAGGCTCGTCGCCGAGGCGGACTACCCGTATTTCGAGGAGTCGTTCAAATCGAAGGCCGGGCTCATCAAGGCCGCGCGCAAGGCGATCAAGTATCTGGAGACCCTGCCGCCGGGCAAGACGCTGCGCGTCGCGGACCGGGATTACGGCCCCGCCCAGCTCGTCGACACCGCCAAGGCCGTCATCGATATCGCGCAGAAGGCGAAGACCGCCGAGGAGTTCGACGCGAAGGTGCGCGAGACCTTCGACGTGTTCCAGTCCGCCGGCCTCGACGGCGCGGGCCGGGTCGTGTTCTCCTCCTATTATCAGCCCGTCCTGCGCGCCAGCCTCAAGAAGACGGCGGCCTACCCGTATCCGCTGTATCGCCGGCCCAAGGACATGGTCGAGGTGGACCTCGCCGCGTTCGGCAAGGCGAATGGAGAATCTTCCTGGCTGGGCCGCCTGACCAAGGACGGCAAGGTCGTGCCGTATTTCACTCGCGAGGACATCGACCGCCGCAAGGCGCTGGCGGGCAAGGGCCTCGAGATCGCGTGGCTCAAGGACCGCTTCGACGCGCTCGACCTTCACATCCAGGGCTCGGCGATCCTGAAATTTCCCGACGGCAAGGAAAAGCTCGCGAAGTACGCGGCCACGAACGCGCGCAGCTACAACTCCGTCGGCCTGACGCTCGTGAAGGCGGGGGTGTTCGCCCGCGACGAGATCACGCACGACAAGCTGCGCGAATATCTGCACAAGAACCCCGACGCCGAGAGCTGGATTCTCGCCTCGAACCCGCGCTACGTGTTCTTCGAGCTCGCCCCCCTTCCCGAGGACGGCGAGCCTTACGGCGCGGCCGAGCAGCCCCTCGTGCCGGCGCGCGCGATCGCGGTGGACCCCGCGTCCATGCCGCTCGGCGGCCTGTATTTCTTCTCGACGACCTCGCCGCAGACCGACAAGGACGGCCGCCTGCTGGCGATGGCGGCGAACACGCGCTTCGCCTTCGGGCTGGATACGGGCGGAGCGATCAAAAGCCCCGGGCGCGTGGACATTTACGCCGGCCACGGGCCGCAGGCGGCGGCGACGGCGCGCGGGCAATGGGCCGACGGCAAGCTCTACCTGCTCGTCAAGAAGCTGCCTCCGCGCGAGCGGTGACGAACCTCCGGAAGGCGCTCGACCGGGCCGACGCGCTCGGCGCCGAGGGGCGCTTCTTCGACGCGCACGAGGAACTCGAGGCGTTCTGGAGGACGGCGGCGGGCGACGAGAAGACCTTGCTTCAAGGCCTCATCCAGGTCGCGGCCGGGCTGCACCGCCTGAAGCTCGACCCCCGGAAGACGGACGGGGCGTTCTATCTGCTCGACCGGGGGCTGGAGAAGCTGGAGAAAACGAAGGATTTTCTCGTCCCCGGAACCCTCGCCGGCCTCGAAAGCTCCCTCAAGATAATCCGCGCGTCGGGGAAGGCCCCCGACGGCCTCGCCTTCGGACTCCGCGCCCGCTAGCGCTTGACGCGGCCCGGCTTCATGGATATCATCCCTCTTATGGCCGACACCCCCGATTACGAAACGCAGGCGAAGGACGCGGTCGCGGCGAGCATCAAGTCCAACCCCGCGGCCGGGACTTCGATGACGGTGCCGCTCATGTGCCAGCACATCTCGCACGCCGCCCGGATGAGCAAGGATCCGAAGCCCGCCGTCGTCGCCGTCTGCCGCGGCGCGATGAACGCGGTGCTGCTCGGCGGCCAGAGCGTGCCCGACGCCGCCATCGCGCTGATGGAGGCCCTGCCCAACACGAGCCTGATGATGCGCACGAGCCCCGAGGACCTCATGTCCTGGGTGATGGAGGGCATCGCCGACGTGACCCCGATGGCGGGCGCCGAGGTGCGCGAAGGGGTGGCCGCGAAGATCGAGGAGAAGTTCATGGGCGCCTCCGGGGTCTTCAACGAATTCTGCGAAGCCGCGCTTAAGAAGAGCCGCTAGAGCGGCGAACGGCCGGGGCCGCCGAGAAGCGGCAAGGCCGGGTAGCGCGCGTAAGAGGGCTCATCCTCCGCGCGGCCGCACAGGAACATCGCGCTTCCGCTCTTGGTCTTCAGCGTTTTAGAGTGCGAGCAGGCGAAGCAGTCGCCGACCCGGCTCGCGATCTCGGCCTTGAGGCACCTCGGGCACAGGCAGCCCTTGCCCGTCACGGGCATCACCGCCGGCAGGCCGGAGCACCAGCACGAGGTCTTGCCCTCGACGTTGCCGCAGCCGAATGGCTCGCCGCACGCGGCGCACGTTTCCATGGGGTCAGACCTCCCGTTGTTGCGTAACTCTCAGAGCTCGATTCCCATTGGAGTTACGCAACAACGGGAGGTCTGACCCCATCAAAGCTTGCGGATCAGAGAGATGACCTTGCCCGCGATGCGGCCTTCGCCGATCGGGAAGGGCTCGTAGCGGGGATTGTCGGGGATGAGCATGAGGCCCGCGGGCTTGACCTTGAGGCGCTTGACGGTGGTCTCGCCGTCCTCATAGCGCACGACGACGACGTCGTTGGTCGAGGCGGTTTCCTGCCAGCGGACGACGACGGTGTCGCCGTCGTGAAGGGTGGCCTGCATCGAGTCGCCCTTGACCTTCAGCGCGAACAGCTGCGACGGATCGCCGCGGTCGGCGACGACGGGCACGTGGCCCATCGGCTCGGCGTACGCGCCGGCGGTCGGGCCGGCGGGCACGAGGCCGAGGAGCGGGATCATGGACACGCGCTCCATGCTGGTGACCTGGGCGGCGCGGGAGCGGCCCTTGGCCTCTTCGAGAAGGCCCTTCTCGCGGAGCTTATCGAGGTGGTACTGGATCGTGTCCGGCGAGCTGACGCCGGCGAGGCGGCACAGCTCGCGCACGGTGGGCGGGTAGCCGTGGTCCGTGGTGAAGCGGCCGAGGAGCTCGAGGATCTGCTGCTGACGCGGGGTCAATCCGTTTTTTTCCATGTGAGATAAGCATAGTCGAACGAGTGTTCGATGTCAAGGGGGGCTTCGGCCCCGGCGGGCCCTTGACAGCCCCCGCCCGCGCGTTTACCCTTGGAGCATGGCGCAACCCCTCGCCGCCTGCCTCGCCGTCCTCCTCGCCCTCCAGGCGTCGGCGCAAACGACGGCCAAGAACCCCCGAGAACTCAAGGCCGAATTGACCCGGGGCTTCGCCAAGGGCATCGACCTCTCGGGCCTCGACGGCTCGGGCCAGGCCGAGCCCCTCGTCCAGCTGCTCGATCAGGCGAAGTACGTCCAGGCCGGCCGGGAGCCCGGCGACGCGAAGGAAACCCACATCGCGTTCGTCCGCTCGGTCGCGCGGCGGCTCGGCGCGCGCCTGGACCCGGCCGTCGAGCTTTACGGAAACCGCGTCCGCCCGGCGCGGGCCGCCGCGGCCGCGCAGCGGGAAATCGACGCGCGCGCCGCCATCGCCGAGGACGTGAAGCGCAACCCCGGCATCTCCGCGGAGAAGAAGGCGCGCCTGGCCCGGAATCTCAGCCAGACCGACGAGTATCTCAAGATGGGCATGAACGGCGACGCGAACTTCGTCGGCGGACCGAAAGCGGGCCCGGCCGAGCTCAACGTCACGGTCGTCGGCGCTCCGGCGCGCGACTCCGTGCTGTACGACTCGCACGGCGACCGGAACTGGAGCAAGATTCTCCCCCAGGTCCAGCCGGTCTCGCTGGTCACCCATCCGACGCCCGCGCCGGCGACGACCCCCGGAGCGCTGAGCAGCCTGCCGTCGGCGATGACCCGGATCGTGTATTCGCTGACGGAGCTGAGCTCGTTCATCGACGTCAAGCGCGGCGCGGAGGTCGCGTACGAGGCGGTCAGGGGCGTCCTCGAAGAGGGCAGGATGGCGGTCCACCGCTGCTACGCCTTCGTGAAGAAGGCCCTGATCGACGCGGGCGTCATCGACGCTCCGAACCCGCAGAGCACGGCCGTCGTGGGGCTGCGGCCGGATCAGGCCAGCATGTTCAACCAGGACGTCCAGCGCCACCCGGAGATCTTGAACAAGCTCGGCTACCGCCGGGCGAAGATGAGCGGGCTGAGCAACGATCCCTCGGAAATCCCGTCGGGCACGATCTTCATCTACGGGGCGCAATGCGCGTTCGCCAAGTACAAGAGCGCGGGCCACGCGGAGCTGTCCGTGAGCCGCGCGGAGTACGAGAAGGCGCGCGCCGAG
>JAQTNG010000068.1 GCA_028714015.1 Elusimicrobiota bacterium
GGGTTTTCCGGCACTCCCCGGCCGCCTCGCTGGCCTGGTACCTGCGCATGCTGGTTTGGCCCTGGCCGCTGTGCCTTGATCGCACTCTGGTTCAAGGCGCCTGGGTCTGGGCCGCGCTGCCCGGCTACGCGGGCGCGGCGTGGGCGCTGCGCCGCCGGCCCCGGGAGCTGTGGCTTTTGCTGTGGATCGTCGCCGCGTCGGCGCCGTTTCTTCATTTCATCGCCTTCGCCAACTTCAGCCCCGTGGCGGACCGGTATCTCTATCTGCCCGTCGCGGGGTTCTGCCTGCTGCTGGCGCAGCTCTCCGGGCGCTCCGGCCTCGGAGCGCTCTGCGCGGTGTTCACGGTCTGGAGCGGCGTCACGGCGGCGCGCAACGGCCTTTACCGCAGCGAGCGGGCGATTTTCGCGCAGACCTCGGCCTGCGCGCCGTCGAACCCGCGGGCCCAGTCTCTCTACGGCCTCGCCTGCCTGCGCGACGGGGATCCCGCGGGCGGGGAGGAGGCGTTTCGAAACGCCTTGCGCCTGCGGGAAAGCGCCGGCGCCCACACTTTGCTCGGGGAGTCCCTGTTCCAGCAGGGGAAGTTCCCGGAGGCGCTGGGGCACTACCGGCGGGCGCGGGATCTCGATCCCGAATGGGCGGTCCATTATCCCGGAGCCGCCGAGCGCCTGCGAAGCCGCTAGGGGGTCTTCTTGCGGCGCTCGAGCGCGGCGAAGGTCCGCTCGATCTTGCCCTTGAGCGCGTCGAGCTCGATGGGCTTGACCATGTAGTCCACCGCGCCGAAGAGGAGGGCGTCGTTGAGGGTGCCCGCGTCGGCGAGGCCCGAGACCACGATGATCGGAATGTCCGAGGTCTTCGCGTCGGCGCGCAGCTCGCGCGTGAAGCTGATGCCGTCCTGGTCGGGCATCATGATGTCCATGAGGATGATGTCGGGGCGGCGCTTGGCCAGGGCGTCGCGCGCCTTCGCCGCGCTGGGGGCGCACTCCACGTCGTAGCCGCCCAGGCGCAGGGCGTGCTCGTAAAATTCGCAGACGGAGGCGTCGTCGTCGACCGCCAGGACGCGCTTCTTAGCGTTGGTCATGAGTGGGGCCAGTATAGCCGCCTTCCGCCCAGCTGTCCAGGCTCCAGCGCGCCGGCGCGGATTTCCAGGAGAGCCAGCACAGCGCGGACAGGCAGGTGTCGAAGAGGCAGGCCTGGAGCGGCGTGAAGTGGACGGCGTCGCCGAGGCAGCCGCAGTTGGGAAGCTGTATGCCTTTCGCCTGCACCAGGACGAGCGCGAACAGGAATGAGGCGAACAGCGCTCCGGCCGCGGCGGCGCAGGCGCGCAGTTTCAGGCCGAAGATCAAAGACCAGCCGAGGAGCATCTCGACCCAGGGCAGGAAGGTCGCGGCGGTCAGGACCATCTCCCGGGGCAGGACGTCGTAGGAGCCGATCACGATCGCGAACTCCTCGGCCGGGCCGGCCGCCTTCGTCGCGCCGGCGTAAACGAGGACCGCGCCCACGAGCACGCGCGCGGCGAGGCCCGCGTAAGGGGGAATCTTGCCCTTCATTTCTTCAGCTCCTTGTCGACGAACGGCGTGCCGCGCTCGGACAGCTGCAGCGCGCCGACGAAGCGCTTGCCGTTGATGAAGAAGGTCGGCGTCGAGCCGACCCAGGCGTTCATGCCGTCATGGCGGTCGGCGCTGACGGCCTCGCCGACGGACGGATCCTTGCGGCACGCCTGCCAGGCGGCCTCGTCGAGCTTGACCTTCTTCGCGTAGGAGGCCAGTCGCTCCTCGAATTTCTCGCTCGGCCACTCTTCCTGGCGGTCGTACAGCTCGTGGTGGAACTCCCAGAACTTGCCCTGGCGGCCCGCGCATTCCGCGGCGATCGCGCCGCCGCGCGCCCAGCGGTGCATGTTCTCGAGCGGGAAGTGCTTGAAGACGAGGCGGACCTTCCCGTCGTAGAGCTTCAGCAGCGCCCGGATCGGCGGCTCGGCGACGCGGCAGGCGGGGCACTCGAAGTCGGAGAACTCGACGATGGTCACCTTCGCGCCGGCGGGGCCCAAAGTGCGGTACGCGGGCGCGTTGGATGAGAAGGGCTTTCGGCTGCCGCGCGCGAGCAGGAATGAGCCTGCGCAGGCGGCGATAACGAGGAGCGCGGAAACGGCCAATCGGAGCAGTCGGTCCATGTCGAAACGATCATAGAAAATAAAGCGCCCCCTCCGCCGCTCGGGCGAAGGGGGCGCTTCCTGTCAGAGCGTCTAACGAACGAGCTTGACGGCGCTGGGCAGGCCGGCGCCCTGGCCGATGTCCGGCACGCCGGCGAGCTTGGTCGACGCGGCCATGAGGGCCGCGCGCGCCATCTCCGGCGTCGCGCCCTTGTGGGTCGCGACGTACAGCGCCGTCAGGCCGGCCACGTGCGGCGTGGCCATCGACGTCCCCGACAGCGTGTCGTAGCCGCCGCCCATGTAGGTGGACTTGACGTCCACGCCCGGGGCGATGACCGCGACCTGGGGCCCGCGGCTGGAGAACGAGGCGAGCTTGTCCTTCGAGTCCGAGGCCGCGATGGCGATGGCACCCGGGTACGCCGCCGGGTAGCCGACCGAGCCGCCGGAGTTGCCCGCGGCCGCGATGAGGATCACGCCGCCCTTGCGCATCGCCTCGACGGCGTCGGCCAGGGCCTGGTTGCCGGAGCCGGCCCCGAGGCTCATGCTGGCGACCTCCATCTTGTGCTCGACGGCCCACAGCATGCCGGCGATCACGTCGTCGAAGGTGCCGGAGCCGTTCTCGTCGAGGACCTTCACGCCGTACAGGTCGATCTGAGGCGCCACGCCGACCACGCCCTTGTCGTCGTCCTTCGCGGCGATCGTGCCCGAGCAGTGCGTGCCGTGGCCGTTGTCGTCGTTGAAGGTCGCCGCGGTCGAGATCGCGTTCCAGCCGCCCTTGATGATCCCCACGAGCTCGGGATGCGTCATGTCGATGCCGGTGTCGATGACGACCAGCTTGACGCCCTTGCCGCGCGACGTCTTCCATGCGGCGGGCGCCTGGACGCGGGCGATGCCCCACGGCGTCTCCTGCCCCGTCGCCGGAGCGGTCTGAACGGGAGGCGCGGTCTGCGGGCGCTTCTTGAGCGCCGAGATGTCCTTCATGATCCCGCCGGCCGAGGGAAGCGCGAAGTCCGTTCCGCGCGCGTCGGTCATGGCGAGCCAGTTGATCTTCGGGTCCAGGTCCACGCGCTTGACCTCGGTGAGAGCGCGCAGCCTGCTCTCCGCGATGCTGACTTCGGTCGGGGACTCGATGACGACCGCGTTGATCAGCGGCAGTTCGCGCACGACGGACCCGCCGGCGGCCTTGGCCAGAGCCACGCGCTGAGCGGCGCTCGTGCCCGGCTGGAAGACGACGATGCGACGCTCGGCCGCGAACGCGGATGAGCCGATAACCAGGAGCGACAGAGCCAACGGCCCCGTCAGTTTGAAGCCTCGAACCATATACACCTCCGAAACGATCTCGCCGCGACCCCTCGCGGCGCCCGACCCAAAACCATATAACATATTTCTGGGCCGCAAGTCCTATGTTGATATAGGCCTTTCGGCCCAATCTATTCACAATGTGGATAACCTGTGAATTGGGGTGTTTAGCGCGAATTAAACCGGACAAAAGGGCGGTTTCAGCGGGCCCCGCTATGCTGAGGTTACGAGGTGCGAGTCATGGCCAAGACCGTCCAGATATGCGACGACGACGAGGGGATTTGCGGCGTCCTGGTGCGCCTGCTTTCGCCGCACTACAAGGTGACCGTGGCAACCTGCGGGAGCGAGGCCTTGGCGCTCATCGCCGAGCGGTGCCCCGACCTGGTCCTGCTCGACATGGTCATGCCGGGAATGAGCGGTCTGGAGACGCTGGAGGCTTATCATAAGACCAATCCGCTTTTGCCGACCGTCGTTCTCACCGGCGATCAGGAGCCGGAGGACGCGCGGCGGGCCCTGGACCTGGGCGCGCATGTTTACATCACCAAGCCTTTTGACTCCGCCGTGCTGCTGGACGAAATTCGCGCCATCTTCGCTTCGGAGACCCTGGAGAGGGACGGTTCGGAGCGGCCGCCTTGGCGCGTGAAGCCCGGTCCCTCCGCTTAGAGGGCTTGCGCGGGCGAGG
Source organism: Elusimicrobiota bacterium (assembly GCA_028714015.1). Taxonomy (GTDB): domain Bacteria; phylum Elusimicrobiota; class Elusimicrobia; order UBA1565; family UBA9628; genus GWA2-66-18. Next base: position 4,128 of record JAQTNG010000068.1, read on the forward strand.
GGCCGGGGCTACAGTGGGAGGATGATCGCGGCCGCGCTCTGGTTCGCCGTCGCGGCCGCGTCGGCCGCGTCGTTTCCGCTCGAGGAGCCGCCCGAGCCGGCGGCGGCTGCGTCCTCGGCTCCCATTCAGGCGCTGTTCGGCGAGACGCCGCCGCTGCTCCTCGTCGCGTACCTTCCGGAGGACCGCGCCCTGCGCGACGAGGAGCGCGCGGCTCTTTTCCGCGAGGTCGGTGCGGCCCGCGACTTCTACCGGCGCGCGGGGCTGCTCGTGCGCGTGGAGGACCAGGTCGTCGAGGCGCGCGGCGCGGGCTCCTCGGCCGAGGAGGTCCGCCGCCGGCTCGTCGCCCTCGCGCTCCTGCGTCCGGGCCTGACTCTCGTGTTCGCGCCGATGAGGCCGCCTCGCGCGGGCGCGGACTTCGCCGTGGCGGATCTGCGCGAGAAGGGCGACGTCCTGCGCGCGCTGCGCGGGCTCTTCGGGAGCGATCCCGCCGCGCTGAAGCGCCGCTTCCCTTTCCCGCTTCCGAATCCCGCGATCTTGAAGGAAGAGGACCGCCCGGCCGCGCGCGCGTACCGCGCGACCGAGAAGGACTTCCGTCTGCTGGACCGGGCCCTGGCCGGGGTCTGGAAGGAGGCGCCCGAACTTTACCCGGAGGCGCCCGGGGCCGTCGACGTCATCCTCCAGGACACGGGCGATTTCTACATCTACTCGCTCAACGAGAACTATCCCTACCCCAAGGCCGGCCGGCGCGGGAAGTACCAGGTCTATCGCCTGCCGCACGACGAGCGCCCTCCCGAGCACGAGATGTGGGGCTGCGCCGCGGGGCCGCCCCAGCTCTTTCCGGTGCTCGAGCGCCGCGTGATCGCCGAGCGCGCGATCCGCTGCTCCCCGTGGGGAACTTTCCGCCGCAAGCAGGAGGAGAAGAAGACGATTTACCGGTTCGAGGAAGGCTACCTCGCCACCTTGATCCACGAGTTCGGGCACGCTTATGAAGACATGCGCGAAATGGATCCGACCGAGGACATGCGGGAGATACGGCGCCGCGTGCGCGCGGTCAAACTGGCTCCGAAGGTGAACCGCGAGTGGGCCGAGCGCGAGGCGTACGCGCAATGGTGCGAGCTCCGGGGCGCGCGCGCCTTGTATCCGGGGCAGTTCCGCCGCCTCATGGAGCAGGCGAAGAGCGCGCGCAAGGACACGGAGTACGGGCACGCGGCGGGCCTGCGCGTCGCCGCGGATATGCTCGAGGCGCGCGACCGGAAAAAGTAATCCTTGCGCGGACAGGTCGCCGGGGTTATAGTGTGGCCGTGTCCGACATCATCTTCACGAAGGGTTTGAGGCGCGAGTACGCCTCGACCGCGGCCGTGGACGGCATCGACCTCGCCATCGAGGAGGGCTCCGTCGCGGCGCTCGTGGGGCCGAATGGGGCCGGGAAAACGACGCTTCTCAAGATGATCGCGGCCTTGCTCGAGCCGACCTCGGGCCTGGCGATGGTCGCCGGCCACGAGGTCAGCGAGAACGCGCGCGCGGTCCACGCCGCGGTCGGCTACCTGCCGGACTTCTTCGGCTTATATGAGGAACTGACCGCGCGGCAGTGCCTGCGCTACTTCCACCTCGCCTACCGTCTTCCCGAGCCGGTCGACCGGCGCATCGAGGAGGTTCTCGAGCTCGTCGCCCTGCGCGACGCGGCCGACCGCCCGATCGAGTCGCTCTCGCGCGGCATGCGCCAGCGCCTCGGCCTGGCGCGCACCCTGCTCCACGATCCCCGGCTCCTGCTCCTGGACGAGCCCGCCTCCGGCCTCGACCCCGGCGCGCGGCGCGAGCTTCAGGACCTGCTGCGCCGCCTCGCGTCCATGGGCAAGACGATCGTCGTCTCCTCCCACATCCTGACCGAGCTCGAGGACTACTGCTCGCACGTCGTCATGCTCGACCGGGGCCGGCTTGTATTCTCGGGGACGGTCGCGGAGGCCCGGCGGCGCGCAGGCGGGGGGCGTCGCTTACGGCTGCGCGTCGCCGGCGCCGCGGGGCCCGTTCCCGCGCTTCTCGCCGCCGATCCCGCGGTGTCGGAGGTCGCGGCCGCGCCCGGCGGCTGGGCGTTCCGCTTCTCGGGCGACGAGGAGTCGGCCGCGCGCCTGCTGCGCTCGCTCGTCGAGGGGGGCGTGCGCGCGTCCTCGTTCGCCGACGACTCCGGCTCGATCGCCGACGGCTATCTGAAGCTGATGCCGAAGGAGGGCGCGTGAACCCGCTCTCGCGCCGCTTTCCGGAGATCTACCGGTGCCTGCTCACCGAGTGCTCCTCCGCGCGGCTGGCCCTCGGCGCCGGAACCTCGCTGGCGCTCGGCGCCGCTTTCTGGAGCGCGGCGGGCTGGGACCGCGACCCCGGCAAGATGCTTTTCCTCTACGCGTTCTGGACCCAGGTCGCGACCTTCATCGTCTACGGCTCGATCCGCGCGAGCGCCTCGATCGCCGACGAGCGCGAGGCCAAGACCTGGGACCTTCAGCGCCTCACCCCGCTGACCTCCGGCGACATCGCCGCGGGCAAGCTGCTGGGCGCGCCGGTCTACGCGGCCTTCCTGGCCGCGCTGCTCATGCCCTGGGCGCTCGTCGGCGCGCTGAGGAGCCAAGGGGTCGGGGCCGGGGTGGCCTTCATCTATCTCCAGTTCGCCGCGACCGCGTTTTTGGCGCTCTCCCTGGCCTTGCTCTCGTCGGCCTACTCCGACCTGTCCCGCGGCGGCTCCGCCGCGACCGCGGGGACCTTGATCGGCCTCGGCAGCCTGTACACCTTGGCGCCGGCGCTCGTCAAGGCGCCGTCGGACGCCGGGATCGTCTACTTCGGCCTCAACATCCCGAACGTGCTGTGGATGCCGCTGGCGACCGCCGGATTCGGCGCGTGGGCCTTCGCGGCGGCGAAGTGGCGCGTCGGCCGCGACCTGCTCGAGCCGGCGCGCTTCTGGCGCTTTCCGGCGTTCCTCCTCTATCTCATCTTCTTCCTGCTCGGCTTCGAGAAGGCGTCGGCGTATTTCGCGCTGCTCCTGCCCGCCGCGGCGACCGTGATGACGGCGCTGGCCGAGCCGACGACGCCCGAGGCCTGGCGCCGGTGGCTCGCCGCCTCGGACTGGGGCGACCGGATCGACCGGACCCCGTCCTGGATCTCCGGGGCCGCGGTCTGCGTCGCCGCCGCCCTCTTCATCAGCCTCATACCGGCGATGCCGGGGCTCGCGCCCTACCGCCGCCTGCCGCTGGTGCTGTCGCTCTTCCTGGTTCGCGACGCGGCGTTCATACAGGCATGCCGCTTCACGAAGAGCCGCCGGCCCGAGATACTGGCCGTCGTCTTCCTCTCCCTGGCGTATCTGGTGCCCTTGATCCTGCTCAGCGCGGCGAACATGAAGGTCCTGCTGTACGCGTTCATGCCCCTGGTCGGCAGCGACGTCTCCGCCTGGGTCAACGTGATCCCGGGGCTCATCGGCGCCCTCGCGTCGGTCTCCGCGCTGGCGTTCGTCTCGGGCAGGTCTACTTCGACGTTGCGGTGAACACGCCGTCCCAGTCAGGATCTGGAGCCGAGACTCTGAAAGCCGCCAGGCGCTCGGCGTAAAGGTCGTAGAGCTTGCCGAGATGCCAGGGCTCGCCGAGGATCCGCGCCTCGGCCAAGATCTTCGCGGCCTCATCGAAGCGGGCGGACCGGTAGACCTTTAGGAATTCGGCGTGCTTCGCGGCGAGCGCCAGGAACGGCGCCGACTTCGCGGCGGCGGGATCGCCGAGCAGGGCGTAGATGTTGACCGGCTTGGTCTTGCCCTTCACCTTGATGAGGTCGAGCTCGATCGCGGCGAAGTCCGGCGTCTGCTCGCGGGTGAGCGGCCCGATCACGATGTGAACGCCGTAGGTCTTGGACTGGCCCTCGAGGCGGGAGGCCAGGTTCACGTCGTCGCCGAGAACCGTGTAATCGACGCGAAGCGTCGAGCCCATGTTGCCGACGACGGCGGGGCCGGTGTTGAGGCCGGTGCCGATCTCGATCTTCGGCAACGAAATGCCCTTCGCTTTCGCCTCGGCCTGCCACTGGGCGTTGAGCAGGGCCAAACTTGCATGCATCTTGAGCGCGGCCGAACAGGCCCGGCGGGCGTGGTCGGGCACGCTCATCGGCGCGTTCCAGAAGGCCATGATGCAGTCGCCCATGTACTTGTCGATGGTGCCGTCGTGCTCGAGGATGATCTGCGTCATCGGCGTCAGGAAGTTGTTGATGAAGACGGTCAGGCCGTGAGGGTCGAACTTCTCCGAGATCGTGGTGAACCCGCGTATGTCGCAGAAGTGGAAGGTCATCTCCCGCGTCTCGCCGCCGAGCTGGACCGCGCCGGGGTTCTTCGCCAGGTTCTCGACGACCTTCGGCGACAGGTAGCGCCCGAAGGTGTCGGTGATGCGTTTCTTGTCGCCCTCGGTGCGCACGAAGCCGACCGCCGACCAGGTCGCGTAGACGGTGAACAGGCCGAGGGAAGGGATCAGCGGGTCGAGCAGCCAGCGCCAGGCGGAGAACGCGTGCCAGGACATCCCGATCGAGAGCGCGATCGCGGCGGCGGCGACCGGAGCGGACCACATCGCGCCCGCGCGGCCCAGGACCCAGAGGAGGAGCAGGCCGAAGGCGAGCAGGTAGACGAACTCGGCCCCGAGCGCCCAGTCCGGGCGCTTCAGGAAGGTCTGCGTGATGATCTGCTCGGCGACGTTCGCGTGGACCTCGACGCCGGGCGCGGCCGGATTCAGCGGCGTGGCGCGGATGTCCTTGAGCCCGGTCGCACTCGTGCCGATGAAGCAGATCGAGCCCTCGATCGCCGCGCGGTCGAAGCCCTTCTCGAAAATCCTCCAGGCGGGGATCGTGCGTCCGGGTGCCGCCTTCGTGTAGTACAGCCAGATGCTGCCGTTCTCGTCGGTGGGGATCGCGAACCGGCCGACCTTGAGCGCGACGACGTCGCGGTCCTTGCCGCGGCCGCCGGAGTACTCGGTGCCGGCGCCGGCGAGCTTGATCGCGAAGTCCCGGAGGCCTTGCGCGACGCGCAGGGCCTCGAGCGACAGCGCGGGGACGACCTTGCCGCGGAGCTTGAAGATCAGCGGCGTGCCGCGAATGACCTGGTCGAGCTCGGGCTCGAAGCCGACGTTGCCCAGGCCCGCCGCGGCGCGCTCGAGCTGGGGCAGGTTCGAGACGGCGCCGGGGTAGTCGCGGATCAGAGGCCGGTCGTCCGGGGTCCGGGCCATGTAGGTGATCGCGGCCTTTTCCGGGACGGCGACGGCGTTGCGCTCTCCGGTGAGCGCGAAGCCCAGGACCGCCTTGCCCTCGCTCAGCGCGCCCGCGAGGAGGGCGTCGTGGTCGGGGAGCTTGGCGACGCGGTCCCTGAGCGCGGCGAACTCGGGCGTCGAGGGCCAGGAGGCGGCGATGCGTTTGGGCGAGGTGCGGTCGGGCTCGGAGAAGAAGATGTCGTAGGCCGTGACCGAGGCGCCGAGGTCTTGAAGCCTGCGCTCGAGGCGCGCCACCTGCGTGCGGGGCCAGGGCCACTGCCCGAGCCTGGCGAGGGACTCGTCGTCGAGGTCGATCACGCGCACGCCCGCGTCGGCGTACTCGCGCGGCTTCAGCTGCTGGAACGCGTCGAAGGCGCGGTGCTGGATCCAGGCGACCCAGGACGATCCGGAGATCTGAAGGAGCAGCACGCAGGCGAGCGCCGCGGCGGGCAGGGCCCAGTGCGTGCGTTTCGCGAGCTTCGAGCCAAGGGACATGGCGGCGATTGTAGGAAATGTAACGGGAATGTGTGATAATCTTTTCCCAATGAAATCCATCATTTGCCTTCTTTTGCTGGCCGCCGCGACCGCGTCGGCCCAGACTCCAACCGTCGACCAGGAGACCCTGGCCCGCCGGCTCGCCGCGGAGCGCAAGGCCGCCGAGCTCGCCGCGCAGGCCGCGGCCGTCGTTTCCGAAGAAATCCCCTTCGAGAAGATCCTCGCCGCCCCCGGCGACCTCGACCTCAACGAGCGCTTCGCTCGCCAGCAGATCAATCGCGGCGACCTGCGCGGCGCGGCGACGACGCTTGAGCGCGTCCTGATACTCGCCCCGGGCCGCGACCGCACCCGCCTCCTTTATGCCGCCGTGCTTTACCGCCTCGACGCCCTGCAGGACGCCGAGCGCGAGCTGCGCATCGTGCTGGCGCGGCCGGTCCCGGCCGACGTGAGCGCCGAAGCCGCCGCGTACTTGAAGCTCGTCGAAGGGAGGAAGCGCAAGACCCACTTCGACGCGCGCGTCAGCGTCGGCTACGGCTGGGACGACAACCGCAACTCGGCGTCGGACACCAACACGAACCTGTTCTTCGGGACGCCCGTGCTGCTGAACCCCGACTCCCGCCGCCAGGACGACACGAACGTCACCTTCTCCGGCGCCCTCGGGATCTCCCGCGATTTCGGCGGGGCCAGGCCGCAGAAGGCGTTCGCCAACATCGGCTACTACCGCGGCGAGCAGACGCGCATCAACTCCCTCGATCTTCAGGCCTACAGCGTCAGCGGCGGCTTCGCCCTACGCTGGCGCGGCTTCGAGTTCACGCCGACGGCCGGCTTCGACCACGTCCTGCTCTCGCAGAGCACCTACCTGCGCGACGTCTGGGAAGGCCTGCGCGTGTCGCGCCGCGTACGCCCGCGCGCCGAGCTGTTCGCCGAGTTCCGCCATGAGGACCAGGGGTTCGTGCGCACGCGCCTCGCGCCCTTGGCCGAGGACCGCACGGGCGGCCAGTACGACCTGAGCGTCGGCGCGAACTGGGTCGCGTCTCCGCTCGACCGCTTCAGCGTCACGGCCGGCCACCGCCGCAAGTACGCGCGCGCCGTCGCGCAGGCCTATCGCCGCGAGTCGCTGGGCGGCGAGTACACGCGCCTGCTCGGGCGCGGCGCGTTCTTCGTCGCGGGCCTCACGGGGCAGTTCGACCGCTACGACCGGCCCGACGTCTCGCTGAGCACGATGGGCCGCGAGGACGACGCGATCATCGGCCAGGTGCTCTTCGGCGCGCCGTTGAGCCTGTTCTGGAAGCCGCTCGCCGGGTTCACCGGGACGCTCGGCGTGGAGCGCTTCCAGCAGTTCTCGAACCTCGTCAACTACGAGTACACCAATACCCGTCTGACCGCGATGGCCACGTACAAGTGGGGGATCTAACATGATCAGAATGCTCGCCGCCGTCCTGCTGCTCGCCCCTTTGACCGCCGCCGCCGCGTCGGTCGCCGCTCCCTTGAACATCGGCGTCGCCTCCGCCGTGCGCGGAGCCGTGCGCGCGGTCGCGCCCGGAGCCGCCGGCCGCGTCGTCGAGACCGGCCAGCCCGTGTACTCTCACGACAAGGTCACGACCGGCCCCGAGGGCAAGCTCCAGATCCTTCTCCTCGACCAGACCAGCTTCACGATGGGCGCCAACAGCGAGATGGAGCTCGACGAGTTCGTCTTCGACCCGGCGACGAACGCCGGCAAGGTCTCGGCCAAGATCGTCAAGGGCGCCTTCCGCTTCGTGACCGGCAAGGTCGCGCGCCGCGACCCGGCGAGCATGCAGGTCAAGACGCCGGTGGGCACGATCGGCATCCGCGGCACGATGACCGCGGGCAGCGTGAGCGCCGACGAGGCGACGATCGTCCTCCTCGGCCCCGGGCCGGAGAACAACGCCGACGAGAAATCGGGCGGGATCACGGTCATGAACGACCAGGGCTCCGTCGACGTGGACAAGGACGGCTGGGGCGTGAGCGTCAAGCGGGGCGAGGCCCCGAGCAAGCCGTTCGAGCTCGGCCCGAGCCAGCTCGAGGGCATCCTCTCCGGGGTCGGCTCGGCCCCCAAGGGCGAATCGAAGGACGACGCCGCCGCCGGGGACTCGACGGACAAGACCTCCGGCCAGGGCACGGCGAAGGGCAAGGACAACGCCGGCGACGCGTTCGAGGCCCTCGACGCGGAACAGGAAGACGCGAGCCGGTTCGCGTCCCAGCAGTTCGGCGCGCCGACGACGGCGACCTGGGACCAGGTGCGCGGCATTCCCGGCGGCGCGGGCGAGTACAAGGGCAGCGGGTCTTATTACAACTGCACCGGCGGGACGTGCGGCACCGCCCCGCTCGGCACGACCGCGTTCGCGCTGCACATCGACTTCGGCGCCAAGACCGTCGGCGGCGGGTCTTCGTACGTCCAGCTTCCCGGAGCGTCCGGCGCCGACGGGACCATCCAGCTGTCCTCCTACGCGGGCCTGACGGGCGACGCGAAGTATACTCCCAGCATCACCGGCACGGGCGACTTCACCGGGACGACGATCAAGCTGCTCAACACCGGCGGCGTGACGGCGGGCGCGGCCTCGATCGACGTGCGCGCGGTAAACACCTTCGGCACGAACCCGTCGACGACCTTCGGCGGCCCCGTCACCGCCCCGTTGGGCAACCCTTAGCGCCGGAGCGCGCGCCGGACCTCTTCGAGGTTGCGCCGCGCGATCTCGTTGCCGGGCGAGGCTTTGAGGGCCTTCCGGTAGCGCTCCTCGGCCTCGCTCAGGCGTCCGGTCCTGGCGAAGGCGTTGCCGCCGTTGATCCAGGCGAGCGCGAACCCCGGGTCCAGGCGCGCGGCCGCGTCGAATTCGTCGGCCGCCTCGCGGTGGCGGCCCAGCGCCGTCAGCGCGTTTCCGAGGTTGTAGTGCGGGACCGGCCACGCCGGCTTGAGCTCGACCGCGCGGCGCAGCGCCGCCTCGGCGCGGGCCGCCTTCCCCGCGCCGGTGAGGGCCACGCCGAGATTATTCAGGATATCGCCGTCCGAGAAATCGAGTCGGGCCGCCTGCTCGAGCTCCGCCAGCTCCTCCGCACGGCGCCCCAGGCCGCCGAGCGCGGCCGCGAGGTTGTAATGCGCGGCGGCGAGGCCCGGCTTGGCGGCGACCGCGGCGCGCAGCAGTTTTTCGGCCTCGGCCCAGCGCTTTTTGCCGTTGGCGTCGGCCCCGAGGTTGTTCAGCTGTTCCGCGAGCCCCGGGTCCTGGGCCACGGCGAGGCGCTCCTCGGCCAGCGCTTCCTCGATGCGGCCCGCGCGCCGCAGGTGCGACGCGAGGTTGGTGCGGGCGATCGTCGTGCCCGGGTCGACGTCCAGAGCCCTCCTCCAGAGCGCCTCGGTGGAGCTCCAATAGACCGCGCCGCGCGCGGTCAGGCCGGCGCAGGCCAGTATCAGGACGACGGCAAACGCCGAGGCCGGAAGACGCAGGGCCGCTCGCCGTCGCGCCGCCCAT
>JAQTNG010000069.1:0-3848 GCA_028714015.1 Elusimicrobiota bacterium
CCACGGCCAGGGCGAGCTCCCTCGCGCTGATCAGCGGGGACGCGGCGGAAACGGCGGCGAGCGCGAACAGTCCCGCCAGGACTCCTCCGAGGCCGAGAGCGAACATCGGACGCTTCGAGGAAGGCGCGTACAGCTGCGCCGCCCCGAGGCAGGCGATGAACGCGGAGGCGAGCGCCACGAGGCGGCGAAGCAGGGCGGCGTCCGCGCCGATCGGCGGCAGCGACAGATACGGCAGACGGAACCAAAGAAGGACGCCGGCGGCGGCGCACAGGAGCAGCATGGCGCCCAAAGCGCGGCACAGATTGCGCGCCCACGCCGGCAGGCCGTCTTCGATCGCGAGCGACGCCAGCAGCGCGGCGTGCGGGAGAACCGGGAGGGCGTAGGTCGCGAGCTTCGAGTGCGAGGTCGTGAAAAAAGCGATGACGCCGAGCACCCAAAGGGCGAGCGCCGTCGCGCCGGGATCGGCGAACGGGCGCCTCGAGACCTTCGACAGGCCGGCCAGAAACGGCGCCGTCCACGGGAGCAGGCCGCCCGGCAGCACCGCGAGGTAGAACCACCAAGGTTCGCCCCGGGAATACTTCGGCGTGAGGTAGCGCAGGAAATGCTGCTCGATGAAGAAGGTGTAGAAGAAATCAGGCCTTCTCGCCTGCACGGCGAAGAACCAAGGCGCGACGAGCGCGGCCGCTAGGCCTATGCCCAGGGGCGAGAGAAGCTTCAGCGCGGGGCGCCGCCATCTCGGGAAGAGGCCGATCAGAACGGCCGTCCAGAGCACGGGAAAGAGAACCGAGATCAAGCCCTTGCTCAGGAACGCGAGCGCCGCCGCGAGCCAGGCCGCGGGCGCGGCCCATCCGGCGTCGGCGGGCTTCTCCAATACGCGGAGGATGAGGGCGGTCGTCCACAGCAGGAATACGCTCACGGGAAGGTCGAGCGTCAGGTTGTGGACGAGGAAAAGCCAGAGCCCGGCCGTCGACGTCGCGAGCGCGGCGGAGCGTCCGATGCTCGGCGAGTACAGCCATGAGCCGAGCCAGAAGATTCCCCCCGCGCCGAGCAAGGCGAGCAGGAGCATCGGCAGGCGCGCCGCGGCCTCGGAGACGCCGAACGCCTTGATCGACGCGGCGCTCAGCCAGTACCAGAGCGGCGGCTTCTCGACGTAGGGCATCGCGTTGAGGCTCGGCAGTATCCAGTCTCCGGAAGCCGCCATCGCGCGCGGCACCTCGGCGTAGCGCGCGTCGTCGACCTCGATGAGCGGCGCCTTGAGCACGAGCAGCGGCAGGGCGAGCGCCGCGGCGACGAGCCAGGCGGGGACGGCGGCGGAAAGCCTCATACGGAGAGCACGACCTTGCCGAACTGGCCGCGCGACTCGAGCCGCTCGTGCGCCGCGCGGGCGTCCGCGAGCGGGAACACCTTGTCCACGACGGGCTTGAGCCGTCCGTCCCGGACGAGCTCCCAGACCTCGCGCATCTCCGCGAGACTGCCCATGCGCGCGCCGAGGATGCGGAGCTGGCGGCTGAACACGTAGCGCAGATCGAGCTCGGCGACCGGGCCGGAGGTCGCGCCGCAGGTGACGAGGCGGCCGGACGGGCGCAGGCACTTGAGCGCGTCGGCGAAGATGGCCGGGCCCACGTGCTCGAAAACGCAGTCGGCCATCGCGCCTCCGGTGAGCCGGCGCACCTCCTTGAGCAGATCCTGCGGCGGGCGGTGCACGCCGTGGTCGGCGCCGAGGGCCTTCGCGCGCTCGAGCTTCGCCGCGTCGGTCGAGGTCGCGATGACGGTCGCCCCGAGCGCCTTGGCGATCTGGACGGCGGGGGCCGAAACGCCCGCGCCCGCGCCGACGACGATGACCGTCTGGTCCGGCTTCACCTCGGCCAGGGTCTTGAGCATGTGCCAGGCGGTGAGCGCGGTCAGCGGCAAGGAGGCCGCGTCCGTGAAGGAAAGGGACGCCGGGAGGGGCAGCAGATGCTTGACGGGTACGGCGAGCTTTTCCGCGTAGCCGCCGGGCGCGCCGCCGTAGGCGCCGATGATGCCGAAATCCCGGCAGTCGGATTCGCGCCCGTCCTCGCACGCCGCGCAGGCGCCGCAGCAGCGCCCGGGGTGGACCGCGACGCGGTCGCCTCTATTCACGCCTTCGACGCCGGCGCCGAGCGCTTCGATCTCTCCGGCGGCGTCGCAGCCGAGGATGTGCGGGACTTTGACGCGGGAGCCGGGCAGGCCTTCCCGGATGAAAAGGTCCAGATGGTTGAGCGCGCACGCGCGCACGCGCAGGAGAACCTCGCCGGGGCCCGGGATGGGATCGGGCACGGTTTGGAGCTCCAGGTTTTCGACGCCGCCGAACGCCTTCAGGACGATCGCTTTCACGCGATCATTCTACTAGATGCTATAAGGCTTTCTTCAAGCGCATCTGTGCCGGGCCTCCCAGGCCCGGCCGAAATCCTAGGGCTTCTTCAGCGCGCCTTGGAAGGCGGAGGACAGCATGGCGACCATTCCGTCCTTCTGCTTGAGGGCGTCGAGAAGGCGCTGGCGCTCGCGCTCCCAGTCCGCGAAGCGGGCGACGACGGCGTCGCGCTCCTGGAGGGCTCGCGCCATGTGCTCGGACAAGGTGGCGACCTTGGCGCGCAGGTCGCTGGTGGACGAGGCCTCTTGGCCCGCGCGCGCGGATTCTTCCTCAACCTTGCGCTGCAGTTCGAGCATGCGCTGGTGCCAGCGCTCGTCGGCCGCCGCGCGCTCGGCGATCGCGAGGCGGACCTTCTCGGCCTCCCCCACCAGGGCGCGCGTGAGCTCGTCGCGCTCGGCGCCGAGCGACAGCGCGCGCGCGTCGCGCTCGGACAGGGAGCGCTCCAGATCGGAGATGCGGGCTTCGAGGGTCTCGACGTCCCCCTTCACCCCCTCGGTCCGGGCGTCGGCGGCGCGCGTGCGGGCGCGTTCGCGCTCGAGCTCGCCGGACAGCGCGACAAGGCTGTCGCCCATCGTCTTCTCGATCTCCCGGCGCTCGTCGAGGACCGCGCGGAGCTGCTCGTGGCGTTCGCGCATCGCCTTCAGGAGCTCGGCCTTCTCGGCCTCGAGCTCGACGATGACCTCGTCCTTGGCCTTCGGCGTCGCGGTCATGACCCTCAGGACATGATCGAGGCCCTCCCGGACGGACGCGGAGCCGGCCCCGGCCTCGCGCTGGCCTATGTTCACGGCGTCGAGGCGCTTGGCGAGCTCGGCGATCTGGTCGGAGACCGCCGTCTCGCGGGAGATGCGCTCCTTGAGGAACTCCGTGCGGATGGCTTGGCCCTGCTCCTGCCACATCGTCGACAGCGCGGCGCGCTCGTCGACGAGCGACTGGAGGCGGTCATCCTGCTTGCGCAGCTCGCGGTCGTGATGGCGCTCCCAGTCGGAGAGGGTGCCCTGGAGCTTCACGGCGAACTCCTCGAGGCGGCGCGAAATCTGGTCCTCGAAGCGGCGCTCGTCCTCGGGTATGCGCGAGGCGATGCTCCGCACCTCGGGCAGCAGGGCGGGCAGCTCCTTCATTTCGTCGCGCCAGCGCGTCACCTGGTCGGCGACGTCCTTGATGGTGCGGCGGAAGACGGTGAGCTCGGCGCCGAGGGCCTCGACGGGCAGCTGCGCTGCCGAGTTGGCGGCGGCCGGCGACTGGCGGGACACGGCTTCCTTCAGGAGCTGGGCGAACGTCGCGTTCATCTCGTCGAGGCGGCGCTCGAGAGCCTCGACGCGTCCGCGCGCGTGGGACTTCGCCTCCTCTCCGTCGCGCTCGGCCTTCTCGCGGCGCAGCTGGTCGGTCAGGCCCTTCAGGTGCCCTTCGACCTCGCTCTTGAGGGCTTCCTGCTGGGTCAGAAGGTTGGACGCGGCGG
>JAQTNG010000069.1:3858-13336 GCA_028714015.1 Elusimicrobiota bacterium
CCGCTCCGCGGCGAGCTCCCGCTCGAGCATCTCTACGCGTTTTTGAAAGAAGTCCATCATCGGCGTCGCCGCGGGCAGGCGCGCGGGCGGCGCGATCAATTCCGGGCGCGGCGGCGCGGGCGGCACCGGGCGCGGAGGAACGGGCGGCTGGGGTTCAAGGGGGTCCACTCTATCTCTCCCGGTAGCGCCGCGAGATCTTCGCGGGCAGGTTGAAGCTGAGCGAAATGCGGTGAATCTGCGCGCCGATGGCCCCCGCCGGCGTGAAGGCGTAGTCGAAGCTCAGATCGGACAGCTTCAGGCCGAATCCGAAGTTCAGGATCGAGGTCAGCCCCAGCGAATCGTAGGTCAGCGAGTTGAGGCCGGCGCGAACCGCGCCCTGGATGTTCTTCTGGATGTCGACGGTGTATTCCATGCCGGCGGCGCCGTAAGGCGCGTCGTTGATCGGCGCGATTCCCTCGATCGTGAGCAGGAGCGGCTTGATCGGCCGCACGCCGCCGCCGAAGCGCAGGCGCGTGGGCAAGGTGTCGCGGACTTGATCGAACTTCTGGCCGATGCCGAGGTTCTGGATCACCACCGAGACGTCGTAGGTCTGGGTCGTGCCGTAGAAGCGGGAATGCACGCCGAAGTCTCCGCCGTAGGCGTTCGCGTGCTCGAGGAGGTCGGTGTGCATGTACTTGACGGTCACGCCCATCGCGACGTCCACCTCGCTGTCGGACAGGTCGTAGATGGACTGGCCCCAGCCGAGCTCGGCGAGGTAGGAGCGCGGGTGGAACTCGCCCCTGCTCAGGCCGTTGATGTCGGTTCGCGTGATCGCGCCGGCGTCGAGGTAGCGCACGCCGAAGGCCAGCACGGAGGAATCGTTGATGCGCTTCGCGACGGACGTGGCGTTGTAGGTGACGCCCGCGATGTACTGCGCGTGCAGGAAGGTGGCGGACAAGCGCGGCACCTGCGAAAGCCCGGCGGGGTTCCAGTACAGCGAGGAGGAGTCGTTCGTCGCCGCGGAATAGGCGCCGCCCATCGCGATGCCGCGCGCGCTCGTGTCGAAGAGCATGAATTCCGAGCCGGCGGTTCCCACCGCCGCGCGGCCGAAGTCCGACGCCCCCGCGGAGAGGGGGAACAGGGCGATCGCGCAGGCGGCGAGGATGACCTTCACCGGATCACCGCCAGCTTGAGGATCTTTTTCGTTCCCCCGGACTCGACCACCACGAGATACACGCCGCTGGCCACCGAGCGGCCGGAGCCGTTGGTCCCGCTCCACGTGAGAAGCCCCGCGGAGTTCGCCTTGACGTCGAGCACCTGCTCGCCGCGCAGCGTGAAGATCCGGACGCGGGCGCCGGCCGGGACGTTGTCGATGGTCGCGTAGCCGTCGCGGCCGGCGTAATAGGGGTTCGGGAAGACGCGGGCGGTCTCGGCCGTCGTCGAGAGCGGGACCTGCGCGACCTGGAACAGGGAGAAATGGTTGATGCGGGCGGTCATCCAGCCTTGCGCGCTGTCGACGACCGTTTCGAGCGGGACGCACGTGTTGCTGCCGGGGTCGTAGCGCATCAGCAAGGCCCGGTTCGCGGGAATGCCCGCGAGATCGGCCGGCAGGAAGTCGAAGGCGAGGTAAAGGCTGCCGATCGGCTGCAGCGCGGGCGAGGCGACGATCGAGAAGGCGATGTTCGCGGCGTTCGGGCACAGCGTGCCGGTGGGCACGAAGGAGGACATCGTGACGACGACGTCGGCCGGGAAGGTGTGGGCCGCCGCTCTCAGGTTGACCTTGCGGCCGTTGCCGAGCGAGCCGAAGATCGTGGAGTTCGCGGAGGCGAGCAGCGGGCCCTGGAGCGAGCCGACCGGGGCGCCGCCGTTGAACGTCCGCGTCGTGACGTAGTTCGAGAAGTTCGAGACCACGCCGAACGGGTTCCTGGCGAGGACGCGCACCGTGTAAGTCGAGCCGGTGACGAGGCCGGTGATCGTCGCGCTGGTCCCCCCGAACTGGGCCGCGAAGTAGATGGAGGTGGAGATGTCGGTAATGAAGGCGTTCACGCCGTCAGCCGTGGTGTAGGTGACCTCGTAAGTGGCCGAGGACGAGTTGAGGTTGGCGTCCCAGCTGAACGAGATGGTGGTGGGCGTGGTCGCGATCGAGCCCAGGACGATGCTCGGATCGGCCGGCTTGGTCCATGTCGAGCCGTAAACCGCCGCGGGGACGTCGGACTCGAGGCCTTCCCCGTTGAGCGCGATGAGCTCGTAGCCGTACCGCGTCGACGGGATGAGATTGCCGTAGCCGTGCCTGAAAGGCAAGCCCGTGCTCGTCGTGGTCGTCACGGCCACGCTCGAGCCGTTGGCGGCGAATTGCGTGACCTGCGACGCGTAGGTGGTCGACAAGGGATTGTCGTTGTTGGTCCAGTTGATGACGAAGCTCCCCGTCGTCGGCGCGGAGACCGTCGGCACGAACGGTCCCGGCGTGGCGGCGGCGGTGTAGGCCGAGGCGGACGGCGACAGCGGCCCTTCGCCCGCGCTCGTCACGGCGGTGACCCGGATCGAGTGCTCCGTGTTGGTCCCGAGATTGACCTCGGTGAAGAGGTTCGTGATGGGCGCCGCGATGAAGACGCCGTTGGTCGCGTTGTAAACCCTATAGTTGGTCACGCCGCCCGGATCGTTCCAGCGCCAGTCGATCGAGATGGTCGTGCGTCCGGAGACGGTCGGCTGGTCCACCGGCGCGCGGGTGCGCGTCGACACGACGGCGCTGTAGCTCGACGGCAAGCCGACGAGGTTGAAAGCCTGCACGCGGAAGTAATAGGTCGTGTTGGCGGCCAGGTTCGATATGGTCGTGAAGTTCGTCGTCTGATTGAACAGCTTCGGCACGGGCGTCGAAATGTCGTTGACGAAATTGTCGCTCGACTGGGTGACTTCATACGTCGTGCCCGGGTATGAGTTGCCGTTGGCGCCCCAGTACAGCAGGAGGTCCGAGAACGTCACCGAGGCGATCGTCACGTTGATCGGGCAGGTGGACAGCGTGTACGACGTGGGCGAGGCCGTGAGCGGGCCGTCGCCGGACAGCGTGTAGCCGGCCACGAGGATGGAGGTCGTCGCGCTGGGATCGAGAAAAGTCTGGTAGAAGGTCGCGCGCAAAAGCAACGGGGCGGGGTTCGCGGAGATGGGGATCGAGCTGAGGAAGACGCCCGTCGTCGCGTTGTAGACGTTGTAGCCGTCGACGCCGGCGATGGGGTCCCAAGTCCAGGTCATCGAGGAGATGCCCGCGGCGACGCCCGTGAGGTTCGCGGGCGCGAGGGTCGGCTTCGCGGGGCCGACCTGGACCATCTTGGCGTCGGAGTAGATGTCGTTGGCGCCCATGCGCAGGGTATACCAGCCGTAGGGCAGCGCGGCCGACGTCGCCGGAAGGTTCACCGTCAGCGAGGTGTCGAGCGTGGCCAGGTTCCCCGGGGTCAGGAAGATCTGGGTGGTCAGGTCGACGACGAAGCCGCCGTTGGACTGGGAGGCCGCGCCGCCCGAGCCGTCGACCTGCTGCAGGATCATGTGCGGGAAGCTGAACGCGGAGTTGGCCGAGGCGGCGCCGCCGCCGGAGGCCTCCGTCCCCCCCCGGAATCGGGTGCCGGTCACCGTGAGGGCCGTGGCCGGCAGGAACGGCGTCGCGCTCGTTCCCGAGATCGTCGCCTGACGGAAGCTCGGCGGCGCGTCCTTCGAGAAGTTGTCGGGGGTCGCGCTGAAGTAGCCGGCCTCGGCCGTGTTGTACAGCGCGACGCCGGTTCCTCCGATGACGCCGTCGCTGCCGCCGATGCCGTACACCTTGTTGTTGAGCCCCATGGTCATCGTGTGGAAGGCGCGGGCGCCGCCGGAGAACTGGACGGCGCCGATGCCGCCGGATACCCACGAGCTGCCGTTGATGTGGAAGGTCTCGATGGAGGTCGGCACGTTGCCGAAGCGCTGCGAGCCGCCGCTGATCATGACGGTGCCGTTGGGCAGCAAGGTCGCCGTGTGGTTGAAGCGGGGCTGGAGCAGCGGCAGCGCGTCGGTGGCCGTCCAGGTGTTCGAGAGCGGGTCGTAGATGTAGGACTTATTGGCCTCGCCGAGGCCGTCGTTGCCGCCCGCGACGAGGACGCGGCCGTCGAAGAGCAAGGTCGCCGACAGCGAGCGCAGCGCCGTGGGCATCGCCGCGACCGTGGTGCAGTTGCCGCCCCACGAGTTCGCGACCGGATCGTAGCGCGCCACCGTGGCCAGCGGGCCGCTCGCGTTGACGCCGCCGATCAGCAGGATGCGCCCGTCCTTGAGCTGGACCGTCGCGTGGATGGCGCGCTCGCAGCCGGCCGGCATATCCAAGGCCGGAATCCAGCGGCTCTCCGTCGAGAGGAAGATTTCGGCCTTCGGGGTGACCACGTCCCCGGGGCCGAAGCCGCCGGCGACGAAGACCTGCCCGTTGGGCAGCATGATCGCGGTGTGGTTGCTGCGCGAGCTGATCATCGGGCTCGTCTCGATGAAGCGCTTCGTGTCGGGGTAGTAGATCTCGGCCGTGTTCGTCGAGCCCGTGCTCGTCGCGTTCGTCGTGAAGCCGCCGGCGATCAGGACGCGGCCGTTGGGCAGCAAGGTCGCCGTGTGGAGGTCGCGGACGTAGCGCATCCCCCCGTTGACCGGCGAGAAGAGGTCCGTGCCGGGCGTGAATAGCTCGGCGTGGCTGAGTATGCTGGGGCCGTTCGTGCCGCCGGCGATCAGGATGTCGCCTCCCGGCAGCAAGGTCGAGGTGTGGAAGGCCCGCTTTTGGGCCGCGAGGCCGGTCGTCGCGGCGAAGTTCTTTTCGTAGTAAAGGAGCTGCAAGCCCAGGCTCGCGGACGCGGTCTGCGTGGCGCAGGTCGCGCCGCTGCAGGCGCGGCCGCCGACGAACACCTTGTCGTTGTTCGGCAGCAGGGTCGCGCTGTGTCCGTAGCGCAGGTTGTCCGTGATCAGGCCCGCCGCGGGCAAAATCGTCCAGGAGTTCGCCTTCGGGTTGTAGGTTTCGGAGTCCGCGAACACCATCTTGCGGATGACGACCGTGGCGACGTCGACGCTGAACGACTCGTTCGACAGGTTCGCGCCGGTCGTGGTGTAGGTCATCCTTAAAGTGAGGGCCGCGGCGTCCGTGGGGAGGAGCGCGGCCCCCGATGCAAGCTGGCCGCTGCTGGCGCTGTACACGAGCGAGCCCGCGACGTTTAGGAAATTAACGTCGACGATCGCCTCGCCGTCGCCGTTCAAGTCCGCGGTGATGGGGAAAGGCCCGCCGATGGTCGACGCCACGGCGGTGGTGAGCGTGACCGTGAAGGCGCTGGTCCGCATGATGGTGCCGGCGGTCATGGTGAGCGTGCCGCTGTTGATCGAGCTGCCGATGAGCCCTTTGTCCATCGGGATGGTGACTTGGGTGTTGAAATGCGTGTTTACGGTCAGCACCCCGTTCGTGGTCGTGGTGTCGATGACCGGGGGCGCGAACCATAGGTTGCCGCCGGTGTTCGCCGAGAGAGTGGTGGCGACGCCGACGCGCCGGTAGAACACGATCTGCCCCCCCATCTGCGAGATCGTGCCCGGCGGCAGAACCATCTGGACGTTGCCGCAGTTGCCGGTGATGTCGGTGAGGCTGAAGGGCCGGCGGCAGCCGACCACGACGCCGGCGAGGTCGATGTGCAGCCCGGAACCGGGGACCGTCTCGCTGGCCGGCGTGAAGTTGACCATCCCCCACGTCGCGTGGACCGACGGCGAGGACAGCCACATTTCGCCGTCCGCGATCTCGCCGACGACGGGCTTGTTGAGCAGATAGTCGAGCTTGAGCAGCCCCGCCCCGCCGGTGATCGTCGCCGTCGGCGCGACGACCCCGCCCGACAGGTTCGCAGTGACCGCGCTGGGGTTGTCGAGGGTGAGGCCGCTGGCATTGAGGCTCGGGCCGAGGACATAGGTCGTCGTGATGTTTCCCAGGCCGCCGAAGACGGTGACCTCTCCGTTGGCGGAGAGCGCGGTCGCGTGCGACTGGCGGCGCGCGCTCATCGCCGCCGCGGGCGCCACGCTGTTCGAGACCGGGTCGTAGATCTCGGCGCTCTCGGTGATGCCCTTGTTCGCGAGGACGTCGCGCTTGTTGTAGCCGCCGACGACGAGGGCCTTGCCGTCGCCCATCAAGGTGGTCGTGTGGTAGGCCCGGGCCTCGATCATCGGCGAGGCGGACTGGAAAGAGCCGATCCCGACGCCGGCCGGGTCCGGGACGTAGCGCTCGGTGGTCACCAGGACGCCGCCCGTCGCGACGGCCAAGGGGTTGCGGCCGCCGGCGAACCAGACCTTGCCGTCCTTGAGCAGGACCGCCGTGTGGTTGTAGCGCGCCTGCTGCAAGGGCGCCGCCGCCGCGAAGGTGCCGGCCGTGCAGCTCGTGGGTGTGTAGAGATCGCAAGAGCCCGTGAGGCCCGCCGGAACCGCGGTGCCGGCCGCGTCCTGACCGCCGCAGACCAGGACTCTCCCGTCGTTCAGCAAGGTCGCGGTGTGGTTGTAGCGCGCGTTGGTCATGTTGTTGGCCGTGGCGGTCCAGCCTCCCGTGGCCGGATTGTAGATCTCGGCGGTGTTCGTGGGCACGGGAGCGGCGACGTCGGTGGCCGCCGTGTTCCCGCCCGTGACGAGCACGCAGCCGTTGGACATCAGGGTCGCGGTGTGCGAGGCGCGCGCGACGCTCATCTGTCCCGGGACGCCGAGGGGTATGATGACGTTGCCGAGCGAGGCGGCGAAGATGTCGGCGGATTGGAGCGTGGCGCCGGTCTCGTCGACGCCGCCCGCGATGAGCAGATCGCCGGTCGTCAGCAAGGTCGCCGTGTGGGCGACGCGGCGGTTCGGCACCGCGGCCGAGGAGACGGAAGGGAGCGCGGCCAAAAGGAAGGCCGCGGCCAGAGCCGTCGAAAGACGTCGCATTGCGCTCCCTGTCTTCAAGTTGGAAAGAGTGTAACGATGGTCTGTTACGAAATCAATACAGAAGCCTTTACCCAAATGCAACCAAAGTCACATTGCGGGGGCCGGCGCTTATTAAGGTAAGGTCAGGAGGGAAGCGCCCTTTTCCGAGCGCGGGTTCTCGGGGTCCAGCTGCTTCTTCTTGTCCACGGAGAAGAAATAGCGGTAGGAACCGGGGTTGAGGTACAGCGTCACGGTCCAGGTTCCGTCGTCCTGGCGGTTCATGTCCTTGCGCCCGCCCCGGACGATGAAGGCTCCGACGAGCTCGACGTTCTTCGCCTTGGGCGCGTGAATCTTGAACTCGGTCTTCATCGCCTTGACCTTGCCGTCCGCGGCGACGGCGGGCGCCGGAGCCGCCGATTTGGCGGAAGGCGATTTCCCGCCGGCTTCGGCGGGCTTGGGCGTCTCGCGATGCTTGGGCGCCTCGGAGAGCATCGAGGGCTTCGGCGGGCGCGGCGCATCCTGGGCGGGCTTGGCCGCGGCGACGGGCGCGGGCTTCGGCGGCTCGGGAGCCTTGACGGGCTCCGGCGCGGGAGCGGGCGCGGTCGAGGCGACCGGCGCCTCCACGGCCTTCACGGGCCGCTTGCGCGGGGCCGCGAGGAGCGGCGCGGCGGGAGCCGTCCAATGCTGGTACACCTTCGCGGCCACGACGCCGGCGAACACGATCACGACCGCTGAGTCGAGCACGAGCAGAAACGCCCAGAGCTTGTGCGAGCCCCGCGGCGCGGGCGCTTGTGCGGCGGGTTCGGGCGCCGCGGCTTGGGGCGCGGAGGAGGGCTCGTCTTGAGGATCCTTGTGTTTGCCGAGGCCGAAGAGATCAATCATGGTGTCTGCTCCGATTCTAGCGTTGGTTCGAGGCCCGCGTCAACGCGTTAGGCCGGGACCCAGCGGGCCCGGCACAGACGCCTGTGGAAATCTTCATAGCGTCTAGCGATACCTTTCGATGATCGCGTCCCAGAGCCCCTGGCTGCGGAGGATGACTTCCACGAGCTCGCGGAACGCCCCGTCCCCTCCGCTCGCCTTCGTGACCCAATGCGCGGCGGCCTTCACCTCGGGCCGCGCGTTGGCGGGCGCGACCGCGAGGCCGACGCGGGACATGACGGCCAGGTCGGGGATGTCGTCGCCGACGTACACCACCTGATCCTTCGTGAGCTTCTCCGCGGCCATGATCTCGGCGAGCACCGCGGCCTTGTCGAGCCGATGCTGGTAGATGTGCTTCACCTTGAGCAGGCGCAGCCGCGCGTCCGTGCCTTTCGACACGCGCCCGCTGATCACGCCGGTGATCAGCCCGGATTCGGTCAGCCACGCCATCGCGATCGAGTCCTGGGCGTGGATGCCCTTGAACTCGACGAGCTCGCCGGCGGTGTCGACGAAGTGATAGATCGTCCCCCCCGTCAGCACGCCGTCGATGTCGGTCAGCACGATGCGGGCCTTCGCGGTTTTGGCGCGGAGGGCCTTAGGCGTGAGCTTGTTCAAAGGGCCGCCGTCCGAGCGTCGGCCAGGGCGTTCGCCAAGGCGCGCAGGCCCTCGATCGTGTTGACGCCGAGGTCGAGCCGCAGCAAGCGCCGTCCCTCCGACAGCATCGCGGCGGAGTCCCCTTTCGCCTGGGCGCGGCACAACTCGCCGAACGAGAACGGCTTGCCGGGCACGGCCAGCTTGGTCTTCTCCGCGTCGCCGAGAACGAGGAAGAGGCCCTTGGCGGGGCCGCCCTTGTGGCGCTGGCCCGTCGAGTGCAGGTAGCGCGGTCCCCACGACACCGTGACCGGGGCGGTCGTGCGCGCGCGCGCGAGCTGTCGGACCTCCTCGATCAAGCGGCGGCTTTCGTCGGTTTCGGCGAGGAACGCCAGCACCGCGACGTAGTCCCCGGGCTTGACCCGGGACAGGTGCGCGCCGAGCACCTCGCGCAGCGGCCGGTCCTGGCCGGCGTCGGCCTTGAGCGACGACATGAGCCCGGCGTCGGCGAAAGCGGCCAGGCCGCCCGCGCGCAGGCTCGCCTTCTCGGGCGCTCCGTCCTTGAGGCCGTTCAGGACCTCCTTGGTCCTGTCCTTCGCCGTCTGCACGTCGGGCTGGTCGAAGGGGTCGACCTTCAGCAGGAAGCCCGCGGCCGCGGTGGCGACCTCCCACAGCAGGAACTGCGCGCCGAGATCGAGCGTGTCGTTGAGCTCGAGGCGCATCACCGGATGGCCGGCCTGTTCGAGCGCGGCCAGCGCCGCGTCGACGGCCGGCTCGGCGCGGCCCTTCAGGGTCAGGCGCACGAACGCGCGGTCCCGGCCGTACGCGGCCGGGGCGCCCAAGGGCTCGCCCGTCACGGGCAGGACGCCTCGGCCTTCCTTGCCCGTGGACTCCGCGACGAGCTGCTCGATCCAGAGGCCGAACGTCTCGAGCGACGGGGGCAGAATAAGAGTCAGTTTATCGCGGCCGTCGCGCGCGTGGCGGCCGATGAACGCGCCGAGGCGCAGGGCCGGATTGGCCCGCGTCGGGGTCTGCGGCGAGAAAGTCGCCGCGGCCTGGCGGGCGCGGGACAGCAGCTCCCCCG
>JAQTNG010000070.1 GCA_028714015.1 Elusimicrobiota bacterium
GCGTCATCGCCGGCCTTCCCGCCGCCGAGCTTCAGGACGGCGAGACGCCCTCCGCGCGCGTGAAGGTCCTGCGCCGCGAGCGAGCCAAGGCTGAGCGCGCGGGCGTTCCCCTGCGCCTGGCCGCCGTGAGCGGCGAGCTCGCCGCGCTCCAGCTGCGCGTGGCGCGGCAGATGATCTCGGAGTACTCGCCGGTCGCCCCGAAGGCCTTCAAGCGCAACGCGGCCCTGTGGTCCCTGGTCGGCGCGCACAACAGCGCGGCGGCCTCCGCCGCCGAGGCCGTCCGCCTCGAGGCTCTCGCCCGCGGCGAGGAAATCTTCGGCGACGGCCGCCCGTTCGTCGTCTGGAACCGCTGGTCGAACATCCACGCCGAGCTCGAGCAGGCCGCGCTGCACGCGCGCAACGAACGCCCCGCCGAGGCGAGCCGGATCCTGCGCGCCGCCGCCGCGACCTTGCGCCTGGCCGGGCGCGACGCGGCCGACCTGAACGCCGCCGCCTCATTCGAGGCCCTCGCCGAGCGCCCCGAGTCCGCCGCGATCCTCGCCGCCAAGGCCCTCGTCGCGCACCCCGAGGTGAAGACGCGCGCGCCGATCCCGTACGCGGAGATGTCGGCCGCCCTGCGCGCCCAGGTCCACGCCCTCGAGTCGGCCCGCGCCGATTATCTGGAAACGCTCGACTTCGAGACGGGCCTGCGCCGCGCCGAGGCCCTGCTGACCTCGCCC
This sequence comes from Elusimicrobiota bacterium, assembly GCA_028714015.1. Lineage (GTDB taxonomy): Bacteria > Elusimicrobiota > Elusimicrobia > UBA1565 > UBA9628 > GWA2-66-18. The sequence continues at coordinate 720 of JAQTNG010000070.1, forward strand.
CGACCGTCCGCCGCCGAGAGAGCGCAGGCGCACGCGCTCCTGTCCTCCGCCGCCGAGTGGGCCGGACGCGGGCGCGTCGAGGCCAAGCGCCTCGCGGCGCGCAACCTGGAGTCCGCCGTCGCGGCCCTGGACCGCGGCGACCTCAAGCTCGCCGCCCGCCACGCGTCTTGGACCGTCGACGCGCTCGTCGAGCGCCGCGCGGAGCTGTCGCGCATCGCGCTCTCGGTGCGCCGCCGCCTGCTCAACGCCCTTTCGGCCTGATCGCTACCAGACGCGGCAGGCTTTCGGCGCGACCATAGGGTCCTTCGGCTTGCACGAGAACGCCTTCGCGAACTCGGCCGAGTTCGACAGCGGCCCGATCACGCGCTCGCGCGCGGCCGAGTGCGGGTCGATCTGCGCCAGCCTGCGCCCCTCCGCCTCGGTCCGGTTCTGGCACCAGATCTGGGAGAAGCCGAGGTACACGAGCTGGCGGGGCGTGAAGCCCTGCCATTTCTCCGCGGAGCCCTTAAGCTTGTCCACGGCCAGCCCCGCGACGAGCAGGCCGCCGTTGTCGGCCGTATTCTCGCCCAAGGTCAGCTTGCCGTTGAGCTTGACGCCCGGCAGGACCTCGTAGGAGCCGTACTGGTCCACGAAGCACTGCGCGCGGCCCTCGAAGGCCTTCGCGTCCGCCTCGGTCCACCAATCCTCCATGTTCCCGTGCAGGTCGAACTTGCGGCCCGAGTCATCGAAGCCGTGCGTCAGCTCGTGGCCGATCACCGCGCCGATCGCGCCGAGGTTCACCGCGTCCGGCATCGCGGGATCGAAGAACGGCGGCTGAAGTATGCCCGCGGGGAAGTTGATGTCGTTCATTTGAGGATTGTAGTAGGCGTTGACCGTGGGCGGCGTCATCAGCCATTCCTTGCGATCGACCGGCTTGCCGATCTTGGAGAGCTGGCGCAGGTGCTCGAACTCGCTCGCGGAGCGGATCGAGGCGATCAGGTCCGCGCGGTCGATCTTGACGGCGGAATAGTCGCGCCACTTCTCGGGATAGCCGACCTTGTTGCCGATCGCGGCGAGCTTGGCGAGCGCCTTCGCCTTCGTCGCGGGCGTCATCCAGTCGAGCCCGGCGATGTCGTCCTTGAGCGCCGACTCGATGGCGACGATGAGCGCGTCCATCTTCTTCTTCGTCTCCGGCGGGTAGGCCTTCTCGACGTAGCCGCGGCCGAGGTCCTCGCCGAGCGCCCCGTCCGCGAGCTCGACGCAGCGCTTCCATCTGGGCTTGAGCTCCTTGGCCCCGGTCAGCTTGCGGCCGTAGAAGTCGAATTTCTCGTCGACGAAGGCCCGGCCGAGCCACGACTCGGCGCCCGACAGGACCCGCCAGCGCAGGTAGGCCTTGAGATCGGCGAGCGGCGTTTCCTTCAGAACCGACTCGAAGCCCTTGATGAAGTCGGGCGCGGACGCGTTGACGGCGCTCCAGGACGGGCCGCCGGCGGCGTCGAAGTAGCGGTCCCAGGCGAAATCCGGCGCCAGCTTGGCGAGCTCCGCGCGGGTCATCTTGTGGTAGGTGTTCATCGGGTCGCGGCGGGCGACGCGGTCCATCGAGGCTTTCGCGAGCGCGGTCTCGACGCGCATGACGGCCGCGGCGTCCTTAGCCGCGGTGATCGGATCGGAGCCGGCGAGGCCGAAGGAGCGCGCGGCGTGCCACTCGTAGGCGCGGCGCAGCTCGACGGACTTCGCGTCGTCCTTGAAGTAGTAGTCGCGGTCCGGCAGGCCGAGTCCGGCCTGGTCGACGAGCGCGATGACCGAGGTCGAGTCCTTGTAGTCCTGATCCGAGCCGTAGCCGAAGCCCGCGTTCACGCCGTCGCGGTGCATGCGGCCGAGCAGGGGCGCGAGGTCCTTGGCCGAGGCCAGGCCCTCGATCGCGGCGAACTCGGCATCGAGCGGCTTGAGCCCGGCGGCCTCGACGGCGTTCTCGTCCATGCACGCGCCGTACAATGACCCGATCCGGCGGGAGGCGTCGTCCTTGGGCGAAGCGGCCGCGGCCTCGAGCACCTCGCGCAGTATCTGCTTGTTGCGCTCGGCCAGCTCGTTGAAGCGGCCCCAGCGCGACTGGTCGGCCGGGATCGGGTTGGCCTTGAGCCAGCCGCCGCAGGCGTATTGGTAGAAGTCGTCGCAGGGCTTGGCGGTGAGGTCCATCGCGGCCGGGTCGAAGCCCTGGATGCTGCGAGGCGCGTCGGCGGCGGCGGCGGAAAGGGCGGCGACGAGGAATAGGGACGAGATCATGGTTGGATCCTCCGTCCGGATTATACGAAACGGCGGCTCGTCATGCCTTTGCTACAATCGCATCGTGCTCCATCTCTTGGCGTTCGTCGTCGCGGGGGCGGCGGCCGGCACCCTCGGCGCCCTGGTCGGCCTCGGAGGCGGCATCATCATCGTGCCCGTGCTTTCCCTGTTCCTGGGCGTGCCGATACACCAGGCCGTGGCGGCGAGCCTCGTCGCCGTCGTGGCGACCTCGAGCGTCGCCGCGATCGGCTACGTGCGCGACGAAATCTCCAACCTGCGCCTCGGCATGACTTTGGAGACGGCGACCACGATCGGCGCGATCGGCGGCGGCCTGCTCGCCGCGCACCTCCGCAGGGAGGCCCTGAGCGCGATATTCGCCGTCTTCCTGCTGCTCAACGCGGCCTATCTCCTGCTCAAGAAAAGCCGCGACGAGAACGCGCCCCCCTCCGACGAAGGCACCGGCGCGCTCGGCGGGCGCTATCACGATGCGGTGCTCGATCGCGAAGTCGCCTACCGGGTCCGGCGCGTGCCTCTCGGCCTGGCCGTGTCGGCCGTGGCCGGAGCCGTCTCGGGCATGCTCGGAATCGGGGGCGGCCCGATCAAGGTGCCGATGATGACCTCGGCCATGGGCGTGCCGATGAAGGCGGCGGCGGCGACCAGCAGCTTCATGATCGGCGTCACGGCCTGCGCGAGCGCCGCGCTGTACTACAACCGGGGCCTGGTGTCCCCCGCGGTCGCCGTGCCCGTCGCGCTCGGCGTCGCCGCGGGAGCTTACGCGGGCTCGCGGCTGACGCGGCGCATCCACGGTGGGCACCTCGCCGGGATATTGGCCGCCGTGCTCGCGGTCCTGGCCGTTCAGATGACGCTCGCCGCCGCGGGAATCCGGCTGCGATGAGCGCCCGCCGCGATCCCGCCAGCGTCGCGGTGTCCCGCACCTTGGCCGCGGGCGTGGCCGCGTCCATGACTCTGATGGCGGCCGGCTTCGTTCTGGCTCTCCTGCGCGGCGGGCCGCTTCCGAACGCCGCGACGCCGCTGCCGGTCCTCGCGGCCGGCCTTCGCGCCTGCGACCCCGCGGCCGTCATGAGCCTCGGCTTGCTGATTCTGCTGGCCACGCCCGCCGCGCGCGTCGGCGTGCTCGCCTGGCAGTTCGCGCGGCGGCGGGAATGGATCTTCGTCGCGATCTCGTTGACGGTGCTGGGCGTGCTCGCGGCGAGCGTCGCGATCGGCCGGGGAGAATAGGCGTGAACATGAGCCCCTACGATCTCGGCGTGATTGGAGTGGGCTCGGCCGTCGGCTTCCTCTCCGGCCTTCTCGGCAAAGGAGGCAGCGCCGTCACGACGCCCGTGCTGCGCGTCTTTCTCGGCGTGCCCGAGTTCGCCGCGCTCGCCTCCCCCCTGCCGAGCGCCCTGCCCACCGCGCTCTCGGCCTCCTGGGCGTACAGGGGACGCGGCCTGGTGGATACGGAGGCGGTTCGCATCACCTGCGCATGGGGCATACCGGCCACCATCCTGGGCTCCATCGCCAGCCATTGGGTCGGCGGCCGGCCTTTGATGATGCTCACCGCCTTGATGGTCATCGCGCTCGGCGCGTCCCTGCTCGCTCACGGCTCGTCCATGCCGGACGGGGCCGACGACGACGCGCCCGCGGGCCCATGTGCGCGCGGGAAGCTCATGGCGATCGCGATCGGCGTCGGGCTCTTGTCCGGCCTGCTCGCCAATACGGGCGGGATTCTCTACGCCCCGCTGTTCATGCAATGGGCGCGCATGCCTCCCAAGCGCGCCCTGGCCACATCCCTGATCGTCTCGGCCGTGCTCGCGATCCCCGGGACCCTCACCCACTGGTACTTGGGACACATCGACTGGCGTCTGGTGGGCCTGCTGTCCATCGGCACGATCCCGTTCTCTTATCTCGGCGCCAGCCTCGCCGTTCGCTTGAAGAGCCGGACCTTGGTCCGCGTTTACGGGGTGATGCTGACGCTCTTCGGCCTCTACGATCTGCTGTTCACCGAGCGCCTCGGCTCACTCCTTCGCTTTCACTGAAGCGGGCTTGAAAAACAGCGCGGCGTCGCGAGAGGGCCGCTCGAGCGTCCAGCCGAAGCGGGTCGCGATCCAGGCCAAGGTCTCGGGCCGGTAAAACGCGATGTGCGTGACGTCCCGGTGATACCACCAGGTCGGGAACGCCGCGTCGTCCTCGAGCACGCCCGTCAGAATGCCGAGCACGCCGCCGGGCTCGAGCAGGGAATCGAGTAATTGAAAAGTTTCGGCGGGACGCCGAAAATGCTCGACGACCTCGGTGCAGACGACGAAGGCGTAGGTCTCGCGCAGCGCCGCCTCGTCCGGGGCGAAGAACGGATCGTAGTCGCGCATGACGAAGCCGCGCTCGCGCATCATCACGGACGCGGTGGGCCCCGGGCCGCTGCCGTAGTCGAGACCGCGCGCGCCGGCGGGAAGGCGCGCGGCCAGCGGTTCCAGCAGCCGGTCGAGAAACGCGCGGTAGCCGGCGTCGTCGGGCGAGTTGCGGTGCGTCTCGTAGCGGGCCCGTTCGTCGGCGGGTTCGGCGTGCTGGGCCGCCGGCACGAAGGTCAGAGCGCAGGCGCCGCAGCGCAAAAAGTCGCGGAAGGCCCGGTGGAACGCCCCGGCTTTCCCGCCGCACAACGGGCACGCCGGATCGGCCACCGCCTACTCGATCGGCTCGGCGATCACGGCTTCTTCCGCGGTCAGGGTCACGGCGGCCTTCAGGGGCTCGACGCGGATCGGGCACTTGGAGTCGGTGCAGCGCGCGCAGCACTTGCGCCGGCACGGATCGATGTGGACGTGGAGCTCGCCTTCGAGCCCCAGGGCGGCGATCAGGCTCTTTTCGAGGCGCTCCGCGCTGTCGTGGGCCTCGGCCACGGGCAGGTACTCCGGAACGACGAAATGAACGTCGACGTGGGTGTAGCGCCCGGAGCGGATCGCGCGCAGGCCGTGCACCGTGATCACGCCGCTTTCGTCCACGCCTTTCTTGAGGAGGACGTCCAGGTCCGCCACGATCGTGGCGATCATGGCCGAGTCCTCTTCGTCGAGCAGGGCCGCCGCCGACTCGCGCACGAGGCCGAAGCCGGTCTTGGCGAGCAGGACCGCGACCGCGATCGCGATGACGGGGTCGAGCCAGCTGTAGCCGGTGATTTGCACGAGCATGAGGCCGGCGAAGATGCCGCCGGTCGTGTAGAAGTCGGACAGCACGTGATGGCCGTCGGCCTCGAGCGTCTTGGACTTGAGCCGGCGCCCCGTGGTCAGGAGGAACCAGCCGAGCAGGCCGTTGAGCGCGCCGGCGCCCATGTTCAGCGCCAGGCCCAGGCCGAGGCTCTTGAGCTCGACGCCGCGCGCCAGCGCCAGGGCCGACTCGTAGAAGATGATGACGGCCGCCAGCGAGATGAGGCCGCCCTCGAAGGCCGCGGCGAAGTACTCCATCTTGCCGTGGCCGTAGGGGTGGTCCTTGTCGGCCGGCTGCCCCGCGAAGATGAGCGCTCCCAGGCCGAAGGCGGCGGCCACCACGTTGACGATGCTCTCGAGCGCATCCGACTGCAGCGCCATCGAGCCCGTCAGGTAGTACGCGGCCGCCTTCAGGCCGAGGATCGCGATCCCGCCCACGAGAGAGATGAGAATCGCGCGCACGCGCTCTCGCTGGGCGGGGTCCGTGGTCGTCATAGGTCCCTTATTCGAGGACGAGGAGCTGGCCGCCGACGTGGCCCGCGTGCATGGGGCAGTAGATGCGGAAGATGCCGGCCTTGTCGGCCGTGAACTCGACGACCTTCGTGTTCGCGCCCGGCTTGTTGTCCACCGACGCCTCGGTGCCGGCGATGCCCTCGATGGCGAAGGCGTGCACGCCCGAGTCGGCGGCGTTGATCAAGGTGATCTTCACCTTGTCGCCCTTCTTGACGACGAAGAAGGACGGGGTCCAGATCTTGTTGCCCTTGACCTCGATGTTCACCGACTTGAACTCGCGGACGGCGGCGGCAGGGGCCTTGGTCTCGACGGCGTAGGCGGCGACGGCGGCGGCGAGGACGAAAGCCGTGATCAGGATGTTTTTCATGGTGGAGTCTCCCGGCCGCCGGCGGGCGGCCTCCGCCATCATAGACCATCGGCTGGACGCGCGGCAAGGGAAGCGGTAATATCCCCGTTGTGGACGACCCACTCGACGCCCTGCGTCTTCTATACCGCGAGAAGTTCGGCGCCGACGCCGAAACGCTCGTCCCCGTGCGCGCCGACGGCTCCAGCCGCAAGATCTACCGCCTGACCGGCGCGGGGACGTCCGCCATCGGCGTGCTCAACGACGACGCCAAGGAGAACCGCGCGTTCATCGAGTTCTCCAAGCATTTCCACACAGAAGGCATTCCGGTGCCGGAGTTTTACGCCGAGAGTCCCGCGGCGACCGCCTATCTCGAGGAAGACCTCGGCGACACGACGTTGTTCCAGTTCCTCGGCAAGCGCCGCACGCCCGCGGGCTTCCCGGCCGACGTCGTCTCCGCGTATCAGGACGTCGTGCGCTGGCTGCCGAAGATCCAGATCACGGCCGGCGCGACCATCGACGACAAGTGGTGCTATCCCCGGAAGAGCTTCGACAAGCAGTCGATGATGTGGGACCTCAATTATTTCAAGTACTACTTCCTGACGCTCGGCGGCATTGCGTTTCATGAAGAGAAGCTGGAGGAGGACTTCTCGGTCTTCGCCGACTACCTGCTCGCCGCCGACCGGAAGTACTTCCTGTGCCGCGACTTCCAGTCGCGCAACGTCATGCTCAAGGACGGCAAGCCCTACTTCATCGACTACCAGGGCGGCCGGCGCGGCGCCCTGCATTACGACATCGCGTCGCTCCTGTACGACGCGAAGGCGGACGTGCCTTTCGACCTGCGCGACGAGCTTCTCGATCTCTACATCACGGAGGCGGCCAAGCTCGCCCCGATCGACCGGGCCGAGTTCAAGGCCTTGTTCCCCGGCTTCGTGCTCATCCGCATCATGCAGGCGATGGGCGCCTACGGCCTGCGCGGCTTCCACGAGAAAAAGCCTCTTTTCCTGCAGAGCATCCCCTACGCGATCCGCAACATCGAGCACATCCTCGCGGCCTCCGGCCTGCCGGTCGAGGTCCCCGAGCTGATGGGCGTGTTCAAGAAGCTCGTCGGCTCGTCGGCGCTCCGCCAGTTCGGCTCGGCCAAGCTCAAGCTCACCGTCCGCATACAGAGCTTCTCCTATAAAAACGGCATGCCCAAGGACCAGGGCGGCCACGGCGGCGGCTACGTGCTGGACTGCCGCTGCCTGCCGAATCCGGGCCGGATGATCGAGTTCAAGACGCAGTCGGGCCTCGACGGCCCCGTCATCGCCTACCTGTCCAAGGAAGACAGCGTCGACCGCTGGGCCCGCTCGGCCTTCTCCATGATCGACCAGGCCGTCGAGGACTACGGCCGCCGGAACTTCTCCGATCTGTTCGTCGCATTCGGCTGCACCGGCGGCCAGCACCGCTCGGTCTACCTGGCCGAGCGCCTGGCCAAGCACCTGCGCGACCAGGGCGTGTCCGCGGTCGTCTCGCACCGCGAGAAGAAGGCCTGGCCCAAGAAATGAAGGCCCTGATCCTGGCGGCCGGCGTCGGCGCCCGCCTCAAGCCTCTGACCGACGCGACGCCGAAGGCGATGATCGCCGTGGGCGGCGTTCCGATGCTCGAGCGGGTCCTGATCCGGCTGAAGGCCGCCGGCGTGAAATCCTTCGTGGTCAACGCCCACCACCACGCGCAGAAGGTCGCGGATTTCTGCGCCGACCTCTCCCGCCGCCACGGCGTGCCGGTGTCGGTGTCGCGCGAAGACGATCTCCTGCTCGACACCGGCGGCGCGATCAAGAAGGCCTCGGCCCTCCTCCGCGGCCGCGACCCGTTCTTCGTCCACAACGCCGACGTGCTGACCGATCTCGACCTGCGCGCGATGATCAAGGCCCATAAAGACACCGGCGCCCTCGCCACTTTGTCCGTGCGCGAGCGCGAGAGCGGCCGCGCCTATCTTTTCGACGCGAAAGGCCGCTTCGCCGGCCACGATCGCGGCGAGGGCAGGATCACCTGGGCCAAGGGCCAGGTTCCCAACGTCCAGCGCCTTGCCTTCGACGGCGTCCACCTGATCTCGCCCGAGCTGCTCGACAAAATAACCGAGAGCGGGGTCTTCTCGATCACGAAGACCTATCTGCGGCTGGCCGCCGCCGGCGCGGACCTGCGCGCCTTCCGCTCCGATCAATGGGCCTGGCACGACATCGGCACCGTCGAGAAGCTCGCCGCCGCCGAGTCCTGGGCCTCCGCCCGCCCGGCCTAGACGGGCGCGAACGAAAATCCGGCCGCCCCGTAAGATAAGGGACCGCTCCGGCGGCCAGGAGAAACCGATGAAGACCTTGCTTGCCGTCGCCGTGCTGTTCGCCGCCGGCTTTGCCGTCGCCGAGGACGCCGCGAAAACCGCCGCCCCCGCCGCTCCGGTCGCCGCCGAGAAGAAGGCCGAAGTCGAGAAGATCAACTCGGAGGTCAAGGCCGACCGCGAGAAGATCCAAGAGGACAGGAAGGAGATCCGCGAGGACTGGAAGAAGCAGAAGGAAGAGGTCAAGGATCTCCAGTCGCAGGAGAAGGCCGCGATCGCCGCCGTGAAGGCCGACTCGGCCAAGTCCGCCGCCGACAAGAAGGCCGCGATCAAAGCGATCCGCGCCGACTTCAAGACGAAGAAGGACGCGATCCGCGCCACGATGAAGACCGACCGCGAGACCAAACGCGCCGAAATCAAGACCGAGCGCCAGGACATCCGCAAGGACCGGGCGGAGCGCCATGAAATCCGCACGGAACACCGCGAGGGCAGGCACTCGAAGTAGGACGCCGGAAACAGGGCGTCCCCCGCGCTCGGCGGGGGACGCCCTTCCTTTTGGTAGAATAGACCCGTGGAAGAACCCCGTCCCGAGCCCCCCGAGCCCAGCGAGCCCAAGGAAGCGCTTCCCGCGCGCCCCAGGCTCGTCGGCCGCCCCAAGGGCCACGAGCTGCCGATTCCCTGGGTGCGCCTGCGCTCGACCGCGTCCGGCCACCAGCTCTATAAGCGCATGCTCGGCGAGGTCGACCCGAAGGCGCGCCCCGGCGACCTGGTCGCCGTCTACGACCGCTTCGACGCCCCGTACGGCGTCGCCCTCTACAACCCGCGCAGCCTCATCGCCCTGCGCCTGCTCACGCGCGGCATCGGCGCGTTCGATGCCGACGCGTTTTTTAATGAAAGAATCGCGACAGCGGTGTCTTTCCGACGCACCGTCCTGGACCTGGACGCGCGCACCGACGCCTACCGCATCGTCCACGACAACGGCGACGGATTGCCGGGACTCGTCGTCGACCGCTACGGCGACTGCATCGCCCTCGAGTTCTACTCGCTCGGCATGTACAAGCAGTCCGCGCGCATCGAGCGCGCGCTGAAGCTCCACTTCCCCAACGCTCGATTCTTTCACAGGGCTTCACCCCATACGCAGAGCATGGAAGGGTTCGACCTCGATCCGAATAAAGGCACGGGCACGCGGGTCAAAGAGAACGGCGTCACGTTCATCGTCGATCCCTCGACCGGCTACAAGACCGGCTTTTTCACCGACCAGCGCGAGAATCGCGCGGCCATTCTTCCGTTCGTGAAAGGCAAGAAGGTCCTGGATGTCTGCTCCTACACCGGCGGCTTCGCGCTGTACGCGAAGAAGCTCGGCGGCGCCGAAGAGGTCACCGCGGTCGAGCTCGACCCCGACGCGGTGGCTCTCCTCAAGATGAACGCCAACGCGAACCAGCAGCGCATCGACGTCGTCTGCGCCGACGCTTTCCCTTATATGCGCCAAGCCGCGATGAACTCCCGCCGTTACGGCCTCATCGTCCTCGACCCGTACAAGCTCATCGCCAACCAGGAAGGCTACGCGCTCGGCCGCCAGAAATACATCGACTTAAACCGCCTCGGCATGGTGCTGCTCGAGCCCGGCGGCATACTCGTCACCTGCTCCTGCTCCGGCATGCTCTCGTGGGACGAGTTCCTGCAGTTCGTGCGCACCGCCGCCGGCTCGTGCGGGCGCCGCGTGCAGGTCTTCCGCAAGAGCGGCGCGGGCCCCGACCATCCGTTCACCGCGGACCACCCCGAAGGCGAGTACCTGAAAGTCCTTTGGTGCCGCGTCCTCTAGTCTTCGCCGCGGCCCTGCTCGCCTGCGGCTGCAACGAGATCCGCTATCAGACCGCGCGCCTGCGGGCGAACACGCCCAAGCTCGAGGTCCCCAAGGCCGCCGAGCTGCCCGACCGCCGCGCGACCTATGACTGCAGGAACGGCGAGCCTTTCGACGTGTTCTTCCCCCCGGGCGGCGCCGGAGCGGTGCTGTCGCTCGGCGGCGACGATTTCGCCCTGCGCGAGCTCACGACGGTCGCGGGCAAGCGCTTCGGCGACGACCGTTACGAACTCTACATGAAAGAGGACGGCTCGGTTTACGTCACGCTCGACGAGAAGCCCATCCGCGAGGGCTGCAAACAGCGCTGAGGGCCGAGAGGCCCGCCAGAGAGCGGGCCGTTTGACGGACGCGGAAGGGGCCTTTGGGCCGGAGCCTGCGCCCGCCTCCACCCGCTAGAATGCGGCCGTGAGAAGCATCCTCGCGATTCTCCCGTCGATGACGCTCGGCCTCTCGCCGGCTCCGGCGCCCGTCGCCGCCGTCCGGCCCGTGCTCGCCGCGCCGGCGCCGGCCACGCTCGGCCTCATTCCGGCGATCTCCGCGCTCGCTCCGGTCGCCGCCGCGCCGACCCCCGCGCCCGCTCTCGCGCTCCCGGTTTTGCGGGCCGCGGCGATCGCGCAGATCAAGCTCGAGGCGGGCGCCCCGACCGAAGGCGCCCGCGAGGCCGCGGCCGTCCCGTTCGGTGAGGCGCTTTCGCTCGCCGCCCTTTCCGCGCCGGCCGTGAAGGCCGGCGGAGAGCGCCAAACGCGCTACCTCCTCGCCCCTCTCGGTTTCGAGGACCTCGCCCCTTCGGAGCCGGCCGGGACGCCCGTCCCGCGCGCGCCGGAGCCCAAGCCCTTTCTTCTGCGACACTACCGCGTCGCCCGCTTTTTCGCCGCGCCGCTCGTGCGCCTCGTTTACGCCGTCCGAGTCTCCGAAGCCGCGCGCGTGCCCGCCGGCCCGGCGCTCATCGTTCCAAATCACGTCTCGTTCCTGGACCCGGTCCTCATTTCCCTCGCGACGAACCGCCCGATGCGCTTCCTCATGTATCGCGGCATCTACGAGAAGCGCGGCCTGCAGTGGCTGTTCCGCTCGTTCGGCGCGATCCCGATCTCTCCGAAGGACCCGAAGGACGTCATCGAAGAATCCCTGTACCGCGCGCGGCGGGCGCTCGCGGCCGGGGAGACCGTCGTCGTCTTCCCGGAAGGCCAGCTGACCCGAAACGGCGATTTCAACCCGTTCCGGCGCGGCTTCGAACGCGTCGCGGCCGGCACCGGGGCGCCGGTCATTCCCGTTCACATCGGCGGGATGTGGGGTTCGGCGTTCTCCCGCCATCCGGACGCGTCCTTCCTCCGCGGGCTTCTCTTGCGCCTGCGCGGCCGCCGCCGCGTCTCCGTGAGCTTCGGCCCCGCTTTAACGCGGGCCGATACCGCTCTCGCGCGCGACGCCGTCGCCCGCCTCGCCTCCGATGACAAATAGCCGCATAGGTCAAAAGGCCCCCATATTAATGGGCCTAACGGCTCTGGTACAATAATTACAATGGTATACCCTATGGGTACCTGTAATCCTCGAGATCGGTCGAGGAGCAATCACGTCCGAACCGAATTCGGACTGCCAGGAGAGCGAACGACGAGCGTTCGCCCTTCTGGTTTTTTCATTTAGGAGATGCGATGAAAAAGAAAATGATGGCGCTGGCGGCCTGTCTCTTGACGTTGGGCTCGACCGCCGCGAGAGCCGAAGACGGTCTCTTCGACAAACTCCTCAGCTTCACCTTCTTCACGAAACCCGCGGCCTTCGTGAATATCAACGACAACCGCCGCGAGGGCGGGCAGCGCCCCGACGGCCCCCATCAGCAGCCTCCTCGCCAGGAACAGCCGCGGCAGCAACCTCCTCGTCAGGAGCCTCCGCGCCAGCAGCCTCCACGCCAGGAGCCTCCGCGCCAGCAGCCTCCACGCCAGGAGCCTCCGCGCCAGCAGCCTCCACGCCAAGAACCTCCTCGCCAAGAACCTCCTCGCCAGCAGCCTCCGCGTCAGGAGCCTCCTCGCCAGCAGCCTCCTCGCCAGGAGCCTCCTCGCCAGCAGCCTCCTCGCCAGGAACCTCCTCGCCAGGAACCTCCTCGCCAGCAGCCCCC